>CAZWGW010000141.1:0-12566 GCA_964633565.1 uncultured Planctomycetaceae bacterium | reverse complement strand
GCCCGCGAACGTTCGCCCGGCCCGTTGGGAAGAACGGGCCGGAGTGGACGCCGAACGCGAGCACCGCGAAGCGGCTTGAAGCACTCCCCTCGCTGATGCCCCCGAGGCTGACCCAAGGGACCAGGCAATCCTGAAAGCCCCAGCGTCGCGGAATTGACGCGCTGACGCGTACTCCCGCGCGGTATGCTGCGCACGACCGCACAGCCGCGAGGGGGTTATGCTCAAGCACACGCTTGTCCTGGGCGCGACGGCCGCCATGCACGGCGGGGCATCGGCTCAGACGCTCTCCTTGAACCTCGCCGACGCCTTGGCGCCGGTGAAGGCCAAGATGGTCGCGGGCCAGACGTCCCGCATCGTCGTGATCGGCGACAGTCTCGCGTACCGGGCCGGAACCTGGCTGCCCGAGTTCCGCGCGCACCTGCAGAGCGAGCACGGGGATGCGGGTCTGGGGTTCATGGATTTTTCGCTCTGGTCGGGCGGATCGTTCGGTGCGGGCTGGACCTTCGGACTCATCGGCAGCGACACCTCGCCCCACCGCTCGCTCACGGGCATGTGGTCGCTCTCGCCGCCCACGGCCGGCGTCGCCTCGTACGCCGCGGGCTCCGCAAAGAGCCTGACCCTGATGATCGCGGGGGAACCCGGCGCAGGGTCGGCCACGATCCAGGCCCCGGGACAATCGCCCGTAGTCGTCGACGGCTATCTGCTGGTCGCGAACGACGACGGCATCGCCCACTGCTACGAAGCCGCAACGGGCGAGCACCTGTGGAAGACGCGGCTCGGCCGGCACTACAGCACCTCGCTCGTGACGGCGCGTGGCCTCGTCTATTTCACAGACGACGACGGGGTTACGAAGCTCATCCGACCGGGAAAGGCGCTCGACATCGTTGAGGAGAACACGCTCGACGAATCGTGCTTTGCCTCGCCCGCAATCTCGCAGGGGCAGCTTTTCATCCGCAGCGAGCACCATCTGTTCTGCATCGGTCCGCCGGCAGGCACGTAACGGTACGGTTTCCCGGTGCGGCAAGGTTCGGTATTGTGGCGGCGCATGTCCCCATCCGCCCCACCTGCCGCACCACAGACGCCGAGAACTCCTCATCCGCCGCCGCCTGCTCCGACAGGCTGGTTCGCGAGTTGGCAGCATCTGCCGCTCTACGTGCGGATCATGATCGGCTTCGGCCTGGGGATCGTCGTGGGCCTGCTGCTGGGCGACTGGGCCGAACCGCTGGCGATCCCCAGCCGACTCGTCCTGCGGCTGCTCGGCGCGCTGGCGCCGCCGCTGATCCTGCTGGCCGTCATTGAGGCCCTGATGCACGCCGAGCTGCCGAAAGGGTCCGCCTTCCGGCTGGTCGGTCTGCTCCTCCTCAACACGACCGTCGCCATCTGTATCGGGCTGCTGGTGGCGAACGTGCTGCAGCCGGGGCGCTGGACGGAAGTGCCCCCGCCCGTTGAGAAGCCGCCGGAAGCGGCGCACGCCAACCCCTTCGCCCTGTTTCTCGAAAATGTGCCCAAGAGCCTCATCGGCCCGTTCACGGACGAGGGGAAGGTGATCGCGGTGATCATCATCGCCGTGGCGTTCGGCATCTCGCTGCGCAAGCTCAAGTCCCGGCGATTGGAGACCGTGGCGGACGTGGTCAATATCGGGTTCCAGTCGCTCCTGGCGCTATTGCACTGGATCATCGAGGTGATTCCGCTGGCCGTGTTCGGGATCGTGGCGTCGATCGTCGGCACGAAGGGCTTTGCGGACTTCGTGGCGCTGGCAGGCTTCGTCATCGCCGTGATCGTGGCGCTCGCGCTGCACGCGACGTATTACCTTACCCGCATCCACTTCGGCTGCTGGGCCAGGCCCGTCGACGTGGTCAAGGGGATGCGCGACGCGCTGGTGATGGCATTCTCGACCGCCAGTTCCACCGCGACGATGCCCGTGACCTATGCCTGCCTGCGGGAAAAAGTCGGCCTGCGGGAACGTTCGGCGAGCCTCGGCGCACTCGTCGGCGCCAACTTCAACAACGACGGCACGGCACTGTACGAGGCAATGTCGGCGCTGTTCATCAGCCAGGTGATCGGCCACCACTTGTCGCTTCCGCAGCAATTCATGGTCGTGCTGACGTCGATTGTGGCGTCGGTCGGGGCGGCCGGCATCCCGGAGGCGGGCCTGGTGACGATGACGCTGGTCTTCAACGCCGTGGGCCTGCCGACCGAATACATTGCCATCCTGCTGACGGTGGACTGGTTCCTCGACCGCTGCCGCACGGCGATCAACGTGATGGGGGACGTGAACGTGAGTTGCATGCTCGACGGCAACGTGCGCGAGGAGACGCCGCCCGAGCCGCCGCCGCCGCCGGAACTGGACGCCCTGGCAGGCGTGGAGAGTCGCCCCGACCCAATGTAGTCGCGTCACTCCGTGACGTGGACCTTTGCACGCACCGCGCATTCCATTACGGTTTGCGCGCGAGAAATCCTGCCACTCCGCGTGCGAAGTCAAATTCGCCGTACCCGGGCAATCTCCGCACGCGGAAACCGACGCGCCGCAGCCGATCCGTCAGTTCCCGTGGAACGAACAGCCGCTGGCGGTGCGTTTCACTGTCACGGCGGTAATTCTCGCCGAGCTGCCGAAAGCTCGTGATGTGCCGCGTCAGCACGCGACGTTTGCGGTCCTCCTCGACGGTGACGAGTACGGCCCAGTCGTCGGTGAGGCGATGCAGTTGCCGCGGCCCGCCACCGGGGACGCGGCCCGGAGTGACGACGTCGAACACGAAGACGCCGCCGGGCTGCAGCGCCGCATGGACGCGACGAAACAGCCGGTTCAGTCGTCGCTCCGCCCGGCCGCCGTCAAACAGGTAACTGAAGCACTCTCCGATCGATGCCACGGCAACGCAAGGCGGGATGTCGGCGTCGAGGAACGAGCCGACGCGAAACTCCGCCTGCGGCGCGCGGCGGCGGGAGATCTCGATCATGGCCGGCGAAAGGTCGATTCCCAGTACGTCGTATCCGGCCTGGACCCACGCTTCGGCCGCAATACCGCTGCCACAACCAAGGTCGACGATCAAGCCCGACGAAGTTCCATGCTGTCGCAGGATGTCGAGAATCGCGACCGACGCGTGTCGGGCGACGTCACCGTGGCCAGTATCGTGGATGTGGGCCAGATCGGGAGCGTATGGGGGCACAGCGAGACCAGGTCTGGAGTCGGCCACAGAGGGAAGTCAGTTCGGACTGATGCTGTCGCGCCGTCAATCAATTGACGGGTCGGCCGTCCGCAGGTTTCTCAGACTCTCGGCGGCATTTGACCATCCAGTGCCAGCCGGCAAGCAACATCACCAGCGTGGCGCTGGAATAGACGGTCTTCAGCGTGAGCAGGCGGTCAAATTCCACTTCCGCCCCGAATGTGCGGAACGCAGGACTGGTCGCCCAGATCATCTCCAGAAAACCGAGAACCAGAGCCGACAGGCCGAGCCATGGATTCAACCGGCGCTCGACGGTAAATCCCAGCAGGGCGCACAGGCATCCGCACCACCAGAAGTAGTGCAATTCGTGGATCTGCTGGTTGTGATCCTCCCATTGCTCGATCGCGCGCCGCAACTGGTCTTCGCTGCGGTACGGCTCTCGCTCGTGACGCTCGTAATCGAAACCTGATTCGCCGGACTGGTTGACGGCGCGTTCCTTGTCCGCCGCCTGCACCTTCTTCCGGGCGTCTTCGTAGAGCGCCAGCAGCTCGCCGAGCGACTTCGAAGCGGCGATGTCCTGCTCGGCCGGATCGCGGAACCGCAGCAGCACGGAATCGCGAGGTTCGATCCACTTCACGTAGACATGGCGGAAAGTCTGACCGGCGACAACGAGCAATGCCATCATCGCCAGTATGGCGCGAAACGTCTTCATTGCCTCACGGCCTTGCGTCGATGTTGAAGAACCAGAAACCGGGTCCACACCAGTGAAACCGTTCGCATGGCAGGAGTCAACGCCGGTCAGTTAGTGGTCGACGCAGGCTGCCCGGTGCGGCGCCAGGCAGTCAGAAACAGCACCCCGAGTACGAAGTCGATCGCGGCAAATGCGGCCACTGATACGGCCGCCCGCTGCTGGGCGAACAGTACCGCGACCGCGAACGCGAACGAGAACTTCTCCACAACTCCGGCCAGCATCAGCGGCCGATACCGCGGCGGGTCCTGCGCGATGATCAGAAATGCCACCTGCCAGGCGATCGCCACACCGAGGAACCCGTAGAAGAATTCCGGGTGCGTGATCGGCGGCGGTATGTCCTGCCCGATCCGCATTTCGAGGAAATACTGCGGCGACAGCACGATCAGGCCGTAGAGGCCGGCGAAGCGGAACACGCGGCGGGCAAACGTCATCGGCACTCGATCCACTTGTGACGGAAATCGGCTTTCGACAGGGGTTGGTCCTGCTAGAATTGGCGGCCACCCAGCGGAATGCTCGCCATGAACCTTGCGGCACAGCTCATCGACCTGCACAAATACTACGACTTGGGGACCGTCCTCGTGAAGGCGCTACGGGGCGTCACACTGGACATTCCTGAAGGGGATTTCCTCGCCATCATGGGGGCCTCGGGCAGCGGGAAAAGCACGCTGCTCAACCTGCTCGGGGCGCTCGACCGCCCCACGCACGGACAGTACATCCTCCGCGGGCAGGACGTCTCGCTGCTCGACGACGATCAGCTCTCCGCGATCCGGAACACCGAAATCGGGTTCATCTTCCAGTCGTTCAACCTGATCGCCCAGTACACCGTGCTCGAGAATATCGAGGTCCCGCTGCACTACCGGCCCGGCGCGCCGCCGCTCAGCGCGGCCGACCGCGCATGGTGCCTCGACCTGGCGCAGCGGGTGGGCCTGGCGGACCGCACCGACCACCGGCCGTACCAGCTCTCCGGCGGCCAGCAGCAGCGTGTGGCGATCGCCCGGTCGCTTGTCAACGACCCGGCCATCATCATGGCCGACGAGCCGACCGGCAACCTCGACAGCGCCACCAGCGACGAAATCCTGCGGATCCTGGACGACCTGAACCACGAGGGCCGCACGATCATCGTCGTCACGCACGAGCCGGATATCGCCCGGCGGGCGAAGCGGCAGATCTACATGAAGGACGGGCTGATCGCCGGCGAGGGCGTGTTCCCGGGTTAAACGGAAAACGCCTCTTCGGCCGTAATGATCATTCGGGCGATTTCGACCATCTTGAGGTTCTTTTCGTTCGACATCGTCTGCAGCCGCCGGAACGCGTCCGGCTCGGAGAGTCCGGCACGCGCCATCAATGTCCCCTTGGCGCGTTCGATCAGCTTGCGGTCTTCAATTGCCTGACGCAGGTCGTCGGTCTGCCTGTGCAGCGCCTCGAACTCGCGGAAACGCTGCATCGCCAGCGCGATTGCCGGCGGCAAATCGACTGACTTGATCGGCTTGACCAGATAGGCCAGCACCTGTTCCTGCAGCGCGCGGCGGATCAGCTCGTCGTCGTGATAGGCCGAAACGACGATCACGGGAACGGGACGCTCTTTCGTGATCTGGCGCACGGCCGCAAGGCCGTCCAGCCCGGGCATCGCCAGATCGGTGATCACCAGGTTCGGCTGGGTGGCGCGGCACTGCCGGACAAGGTCGTCTCCGTCCTCCGCCACGGCCACGACTTCGTGCCCCAGGTGGGTCAGCACCTTGCGCAGAAAATCCCGCATGTCCGGTTCATCGTCCGCGACGGCAATCCTTAACGGGCGTTCTGGCGGTGTTTCGGGCATGATGAACGTGACCCGACAGGCATTGGCCGCGCCGCCCCCCCAAAGGGGGCACATCGATTCAACGCGGCAGAGTCACCACAATCTCCGCCCCGGGTTGGCCGGAGTCTCCCACCGCAATCTCGCCCCCGTGGGCTTCCACGATCCGTTTTGCAATCGCCATGCCGAGCCCGGTCCCCTTCGCCTTCGTAGTATAGAACGGCTCAAAGATGCGGGACGCCTGTTCCGCGTCGAGGCCCGGCCCGTTGTCCGTCACCGAGATCTGCAGCGCGGGCCGGCCGTGCAACTGGCCGTCCCGGCAGCGGATGACGATTTCGCCCCCGTCCGGCACCACGGCCAGCGAATTCTCCAGGATGTTTCGAAACACCTGCTGCAGCCGCGAGTGATCGGCGCGGCACTCCAGAGACGAGATGGCACACTCCGTGCGAAGCCGCACATCACGTCCTGCACGGACCGGCGCCAGGTTTTCCCACGTTTCCAGCCAGGCTTCCGCCACATTGCAGGGCTGCGCTTCGATCCGGATCGGCGCGGCGTAGCTCCGCACCTCGTCATACAACTGGTGGAGTTCGTCGACCGCCTGCTGGGCCCGATGGATCATGCCGATCAGGTCCGGCCGGTTCGTCAGGTCCAGTTCCAGCATCTCCAGGCACGCCCGTGAACGCTGCAGCGCGTTGCGGCTCTCGTGGGCGAGGCCCGTCACCATCTGACCGATGGCGGCCAGACGCTCGGACTGCACCAGTTTCCGCTCGGCCTCTTTGAGTTCGGTGATGTCATTGCCGACGGCCAGCACGCCGTTGCCGACTTCGTCGGCGTCGATCAGGTGCCGCCCGGACCAGGCGATGATCCGCTCCCGGCCGCCCCGGGTGAGAATCGAGTTCACGTTGCCGTGGATTGCTTCGCCTGCCAGCGTCCGTGCGAACACCTGGCGGATCCGTTTCCGCTCGCGTTCCGGAACGAACACCTCGAACCAGTCCCGGCCGCGGACTTCCTCCTGCGTGTAGCCGGTCAGGTGCTGCATGAAGTCGTTGATGCGGAAGATCCGCCCCTGCTCGTCGAGGACGACCACGATCGCGTTGGCCGTTTTGAGGAGGCTGTCCGCAAAACGTCGTTCGGAACTCAGCTTCCGCTCAGCCTGCATGCGGTCCGTCATATCGCGAATGACCCCCGTAAACATCCGCTGCCCGTCGATCTCCACTTCACTGACGGCCAGATCGATCGGAAGCTCCGTGCCGTCACGCCTGCGGGCGGTGACCTGCCTGCCGATGCCGATGATTCGCGCCTGGCCGCTGTCGAGATACCGCTGGATGTAGCGATCGTGCTGCTCCCGGTCCGGCGACGGCATCAGGATGCTGATGTTCCGGCCGATCAGTTCCGCGCGGGGAAAACCGAACAGGCGTTCTGTCGCGCGGTTCGCCATCCGGATCATGCCGCGCGCGTCAATCGTCACCACGGCGTCGAGCATCGTGTTCAGGATGGCCTGCAGGTTGGCAGGCGACATTTCCGGGGCGGAGGCGCCGGTGTCCGACGTGTTGACCAGGGATGCGCTCATGGCGCGGTATTCCGGGATGAGGGTTACTTGACCAGCAGCACCGGGCACGGGCACAGGATCGACAACTGGTAACTCATCGTGGCCAGACTCTGCACCGGGTGTCCCGGGTCGATTCGATGCGAACTGAGCACCACCAGGTCGACGGCCCGTTCTGCGGCAAAGCGGACGATCTCGGACACGCGCTGTCCGACCCACACCTTGTACTCCACCTCCAGGCCGGCCTGGGCGAATCGCTGGGACATGGATTCCAGGTCGCTCGTGGCGCGTTCCTGCAACCGCCGGTAGAACGCCGCGAGTTCCGCGTCCTCGTCGCCGGGACCGGCCGCGGGGATCCGTTCGACGACGTGCAACAGCGTCGTCCGGGCACGGTTCTGGCTCGCCAGTTCGAACGCTACATCGAGTGCGGCGAGGTTCTTCTTCGTAAAATCGAGAGGAACGAGCAGATGTCTGAATCTCGGCAGCATGGCGATTCCTTCCCCAATTCCCTGTCAGGGCGGCTGATCAGGCCTCGGTGCGCGAACGTGTTTGCATTCGCCGGCGACGTGACTCATGCCGGCCATTTGCGGCGGCGTCGATCGGAACGGGACCCGGAAGTCCGGCGATCCCCGATGCCGTCGGCCGGCACACGAAATCGGTCTCCTCCTTCGTCAGCGGCTCCTGAGTCTGCAACTGATGTTCCAGCACCAGTTCGCCGGCATCCGAAACCTCGGACGTGTCGCCCGATCGCCGCCGGAGCCGTGCCCGCAACTCGGCCTCGTCCGCCGTGAAGTCGAGGATGCCGAACGGCACCTGCCAGTCGTCGGCCATCCGACGGAACCGGCGACGCTCGGCGGCCTTGAGAAACGTCGCGTCCACGATGGCCGTGAATCCCCCGTGCAGGACCTGCTCCGTGCATTCCGCCAGCCGGTTGTAGGTGCGCTCGGTCGCGTCGGGCGAGTACAGCCCTGCCTGCGGTGGCGCCTCAGCGCGTTGCTCCGGCCGGACGTGGAACAGGCGCTTTCGCTCGACGTCCGACCGCACGCGCACCGCTCCCAGATCCTCGACCAGCGCGCTGGTGCCGGTCGACTTGCCGCTCCCCGAGACTCCGTGCGTAATGAGCAGCCGGCGATCCCGGGCACGTGTGTACCTCGTCGCCAACTGCACGTATCCGGCAAGTTCCGCGTGCAGCTTCCGCAGGTCACCCGCCGCATGAGGTTTCTGTTCGCAGCGGATCGCCGCCACCTTGGCCCGGACCAGCGCGCGATAGACGAGGTAGAACGGCAGAACGGACAGGCCGGCGTAGTCGCCGGTGTGCTCCAGATAACGATTCAGGAACCGGTGCGCAAAGTCCGGCCGCCCGCGGTCTTCCAGGTCCATTGTGGCGAACGCCGCTTCATTCATCACGTCGATCCAGCGAAGTTCCTCGTTGAACTCGATCCCGTCGAAGAGGACGACTTTCTGGCCCAGGAGCACCATGTTGCCGAGGTGCAGGTCGCCATGGCATTCCCGGACAAAACCGTGATGTTTCCGTTGTTCAAAGTCCGCGTGACGCCACGCGAACTCCCGCTCCGTCCAGTTCCGCAACTCCACGAGGCTCGACCGCAGCCGGACGCCGCTGACCGAACGGTCCAGCGCATCGAGGTTGCCCAGAGCGTCCCGCAGGACGACGTCCGCCGTGCCGTGACGGCAATCTTCCGCCGCAGGCGGCAGCGACTCGTGGAATTCTGCGGCCTCGGCCGCCAGCAGGTCGATGTGGGCGGCCGTCAGCCTTTCGTCCGCAATCCTGGCGCTCAGCAATTCCTCCTGCGGGAACTGCCGCATGCGAACGGCATATTCGATCGGTGTCCCGCCGCCGCCGACAACCGGCGCATCGACCGTTCCCGTAATCGGCACGACGTCGAGATACAGATCGGGCGCGAGCCGGCGATTGAGTCGCAATTCCTCCTCACAATAATGGCGCCGCAGTTCCAGAGCTGAAAAGTCCAGAAAGTCAAACTTGACCGGCTTCTTGATCTTGTACGCATAGTCGCCGGTGAGCAGGACCCAGGAGATATGCGTCTCCAGCAACTGCACCTCCGGCACCTCATGCGGGTACGCCCGGCGTGATTGCAATGCCTGGATCAGTTGATCGACGTCGTGTGGCATATCAGCGTGAGACATGCACGATCCGTGCCTGCACCGGACAATTCGATCGGGACGGAATCGGGTTTTGTTTGACGTGGCACGGGGACTGCAATGGGTGTCTCCCATGTTGACCATTGCCAGATTCCGACGGCTGCCACGCACAGATTCAACTGTGGCTGCCACGGTAATCACGCGATATTCGCGTGCATAGGTGTGCACAAGTGTGCGAATTCGCACATAATCAGGTGGTCCGAGGGAGGGTGCAAGCGTGTCCGATGCCCGTCCGGTTGATTTGTTACTGGTGGAAGACGATCCCGATTTCCGCGACATGGCGGCCCAATGGATGACCCGCAAGGGGCACCGGGTCGTGCAGGCGCCCAATGGTCAGGAAGCCTTGCGGCAGTGTGACATGCGGCATTTCGACGTGGCCGTCGTGGACATGAACATGCCGGGCATTTCCGGGCTGGAACTCCTGCAGCGGCTGAAGTCGGCCAATATCGACACCGAGGTCATCATCCTCACCGGACAGGCCACAGTGCAGAACGCCGTCGAGGCGATGAAGCTCGGCGCCTGCGATTACCTCACCAAGCCGTTCCCCCTGGCTGAACTGGAGCAGCGGTGTCGCATGGCGGCCGAACGCTGCCGCATGCAGCAGGAGAACCGCCAGCTCAAGGCATTACTCGAACGGCAGCGGCCGGATACGCGCCTCATCGGCGAATCGGGCGCGATGCACGACGTGCAACGGCTGATTGAACGGGTCGGCCCGACGGACAAGGCCGTGCTGATTGAGGGGGAAAGCGGCACCGGCAAGGAACTGGTCGCCCGCGCGATTCAGCAGTGCAGCCGCCGTGTCGACAAGCCTTTCGTCACAATCAACTGTGCGGCCCTCCCCGAACAACTTGTCGAGAGCGAACTGTTCGGCCACGAGAAAGGGGCATTCACCGGCGCCACGAACACCAAGCCGGGACTGTTCGAAGTGGCGGACGGCGGCACGTTGTTTATCGACGAGATTGGCGAACTGACCCCGGCGCTGCAGCCCAAGCTGCTGCGCGTGCTCGAAGACGGTTCGCTCCGCCGCGTGGGGACGCACCAGGAGCGGCGGGTCGACGTGCGGATCATTGCGGCCACCAATCGCGACCTGCAGAAGGACGTCGAGAGCGGCCGGTTCCGCGAGGACCTTTACTACCGGATCAACGTGATGTCCCTGGTGTTGCCGCCCCTGCGGGAGCGGGCCGGCGATATCCCGCTGCTGATCACCCATTTCCTGCCGGAGCAATGGCAGGTCGACGCCGACGCGCAGGCGGCCCTCGAACGCTACCATTGGCCGGGCAACGTGCGGCAACTGATCAACGCCATCGAGCGCGCCACGATCCTTGCGGACGACCACCGCATCACGATCGACGACCTGCCTCGTGAGGTGTTGCAATCGTCGGGCGGCCCGCCACCGGCCATTGCCCTCGGCGGCGACCCCATGAAGCTCTCCACGCTGGAACGAGGACACATCCTGCAGGTGCTCAAACAACAGAAAGGGAACAAGGCCCGCGCCGCACGCGTTCTCGGCATTCACCGTCGCAAGCTCTACCGACTCATTGAACGCTACGGCATTGCGGCCGACGCCGATTAACCGGTACAAAACCTGCACCACAAAACCACGCGGCGGGACGAATCGCCCGCCACATCGACACCACTCAGGTCCAGGCGCCCCAGTCATGATCCAGCTCGCTCGCATCCTGGTTCCGATCGATTTCAGCGAATACGGCCAGCAGGCGCTCCGATATGCCTGTGCCCTTTCCGAGCGGTTTGGCTCGGACCTCCACCTGCTGAATGTGCTGGAGGACTACTATCCGCTCGTCCCCGAAGCCGGCATGATGCTGGGGGACAAGGACCAGTACCTGACCGGCCTGCGCGCCTCTTCGGAGCGCGAACTCGCCAAGCACCCGGACCCCGGCTGGCTGCCCGGCGGCAAGGTGACGCGGACCGTGATCGTCGGCACGCCGTTCGTCGAGATCGTCCGCTACGCACGCGAACACGACATCGATCTGATCGTGATCGGCAGCCACGGCCGGACCGGGCTGGCCCACGCACTGATGGGGAGCGTGGCCGAACGCGTCGTGCGCAAGGCGCCCTGCCCCGTCCTGACCGTCCGGCCGGGACAGCACGAATTCGTCATGCCGTGAGACTGTTCTGGCTGCGTGCGCTTCCCTATTCTGGGCGCACGACGCCATCCTCTGCTCCCCCCCATTCGCGGCGACGACGAGATGGACGCTCCCGACCCGCACCCGGAAACAGCCGCCGCAGCCACGCTGCGGCGCACGTTCCTGGCGCGTCTCTCCTCCGCGGTGATGTTGCTCGGACTGGCTCTGGGCTACGGGACATTCGCCGCGGTGATCGGACGCTTCCTGTATCCGCGGCGCCCCTCCGGCGGAAACTGGCAGTACGTGGTCGATCTGGCGTCCGTACCGATCGGCGGATCACTTTCCTATCGCGCGCCGGCCGGACAGCAGATCGTCATTTCCCGTCTGGGCGACGCGGGAGACGCGGCCGATTTCATCGCCTTGTCCTCCGTTTGCCCGCACCTGGGCTGCCAGGTCCATTGGGAATCGCACAACAACCGCTTCTTCTGCCCCTGTCATAACGGCGCCTTCGACTCCCGCGGCAGTTCCATTGCCGGGCCACCGTACGATGCCGGCCAGTCCCTCTCGCAATACCCGCTCAAAGTTGAGAACGGCCTGTTGTTCATTGACGCACCGACGGAGCAGCTCGCCTGATATGCCTTCGACTTTCCGCGACTGGCTCCAGGAACGCGTCCCCGTCAGCGGCGTACAGCTCGCCGAACTGACGAACGAGCCAGTCCCCAACCATTTGCGGCGGTGGTGGTTCTGCCTGGGAGGGACCCCGGCCTACCTGTTCGTCGTACAGATCGTTACGGGTATTCTGCTGGCGGTCTATTACCAGCCGGCGCCCGAGACGGCGTATGAGTCGGTCCGCCGGATTACCGAAGAGATCAGCTACGGCTGGTATCTCCGCAGCGTCCACAAGTGGGCCGCCACGCTGATGATCGCCGCCGTGATCCTGCACCAGATGCGGGTCTACTTCACCGCCGCCTACCGCAAGCCGCGCGAGATCAACTGGATGATCGGCATGTGCCTCATTATTTGAACGCTGCTCAACGTTTACACGGGTTACAGC
>CAZWGW010000140.1:7819-12609 GCA_964633565.1 uncultured Planctomycetaceae bacterium | reverse complement strand
TCGACAAATTCCATGACCAGGTACGGGAGGCAATCCTCAGCCACCGCGTGAATGGTCACCACGTGTTGATGCACGATGGCCGCCGCCGCGCGGGCCTCGCGCAGGAACCGCTTGCGGGCAGTGGAGTTGCCGGCCAGTTCCGGGGCCAGCACCTTGATGGCCACCACGCGATTGAGGCTCGCGTCGCGGGCTTTGAGGACGATCCCCATTCCGCCGCGGCCGATGACGTCTGTAATCTCGTAGTGTCCGAGACGTCCTAAAACGCCAGGACTGTTGCAGGGGGACAGAAAATTGAGCGAGAGCTCATCGATGTGTAATTGCGTTCGGTCGGCGGATGCCGACGGGGAGGTCGGGCGGCTGTCTCCGTCGGTCGCGACGGTCGGCGGTCCGTCGATCGCCGGATGCTCGAGGAAACTCCCCGCCCGGTCGCTGGCCGCCAGGAGCGACTCGACCTGGGCGCGCAGCCCGGCGTCGGCGCCGCACTGTTCGTCAAGCAACGCCTTCCTTTGTGCGTCGCCCGGCGACTCGATGGCTGCCAGGAAGATCTCGTTTGCTCGCGGGTTCCAGTCAGACATGGTTCCGATCCCGGCCGGCAATTCGGCTCTACGGCACAATGCGAAATGCATTTCCGTGCTGCACCCGGAATCTGCAGGAATTCCCGAAATGGCCGACTACTGTTCGGACTCAGCCAGTTGCCAAAACAGCCAGGCGCGGGCCAGCGACCAGAGCCTGTCAGCGGCGCGGCGTGTAATTCCCAAGGCAGTCGCGGCGTCCTGGTGACTCAGACCTGCGAAATAGCGCAACTTGACGAGCGCCGCAGCCTGCGCGTCGTGCTGTTCCAGCTCGTTCAGCGCCACGTCCAGCGCGACGAGGTCGATCGGTGAGACCCCTTCCACATCGGAGATCTGGCTCAAGCCGACGCGCGTGTAGCCCTCACCGTGCTTGAGGCTCCCCTTGCGGCGGGCGCTCTCCACGAGGATCCGCCGCATGGCCTCTGCGGCGGCCGCGAAAAAGTGTCCGCGGTTGTCCCAATGCGCGGCCGAATCCGAGTCCACCAGCCGCAGATAGGCTTCGTGCACGAGTTCCGTCGGCTGGAGGGTGTGGCCCGGCGCTTCTCGCGCCATCCGGGCGGCGGCCAGCTTCCGCAATTCGTCGTAGACCAGCGGCAACAGTTGCCTCGCCGCGGTCGGGTCGCCCGCGTCGATCTGCCGCAGGATCTGGGTGACGTCGCTCATGGCGTCCATCAGAATACGCTGCCATCGGCCCGCACGCCACAATCAGGAAATGACAGTCAATGCCGTCCGCGGACTATGGGCTGTTCTTGATCCGACACCCGCGACACGGCACACTGGCGCACGGTCGGCGGCCGCTGCCGACTCACGCGGTGCAACGCGCGCCGCCGGCGTACAGCACGTTGGTCCGACGCAGGCAACGGGGAGAGATGAGATGGTCCAGCGCAGCAGGTCGTTTGATTTATCGGCGTTCATGAACGTGTTGGCCTGTGCAGTAACGTTGTCAGCATCTCCTGTGCCGGGACAGGACACCGGGAAGACCCTGCCTGAGGGCCCCGGCCTGGCGGCGAAGTATCCGGGCGATCGCGGGCTGGGCGACGACCCGGGCGTCGTGTTTGTCGAAGACTTCGAACAGTCCTCCGTGGACGACGTGAAGCAGCGCTGGGAAAGCGTGAACCATCCCGAGATCATGTCGTTGTCGGACGATGTCCCTGCCGACAGCAATGGGAAACAGTCGCTGCTGATGACGCACGTGGGAGGGCGGGGGGACGGGGGCTATCTCTACCGCCGGCTTCCGCCGGGTCACGAAAAGCTCCACGTCCGCTTTTATGTCAAATTCGATCCCAAGTGCGCCCGCATCCATCACTTCTTCCATGTCGGGGGCTACAACCCCTCGACGCCGTATCCGCAGGGCGGGGCAGGGGAGCGGCCGCGCGGCGACGAACGGTTCAGCGTCGGCATCGAGCCGTTCGGCGACGACTGGACCTGGGATTACTACGCCTATTGGATGCAGATGCGCGGCAGCCCGCCGCGCGGACAGACCTGGGGCAATACGTTCGTCCGCGATCCCCAACTCAAGGTCGCGCGAGGGGAATGGATCTGCGTCGAGACGATGATCGGACTCAACGACGTCGGCCAATCGAACGGCGAACTGGCGCTGTGGGTCGACGGCAAGCGGGTCAGCCACCTCGGTCCCGGGTTCCCCAAATGGAAGTGGGTTTACGACAAGTTTGAGCCGGGCGCAGGCGGGGACGGCGTGCGCTGGAGCGACGCCCGCCGCGGCCCGGAGTACTTCACCGTTCCCCCCGCAGGAGAGCCGTTTGAGGGCTTCCGCTGGCGCAGCGATGAGAAGCTCAACTTCAACTTTCTGTGGGTGTTGCTGTACATGACCAACGTGCCGCAGGGGCACGTCAGCCAGGTCTGGTTCGACCAGATCGTCGTGGCGACGGAGTACATTGGCCCGCTCGCGCAACCGGAGCAGAAGAAGACCGTCCGGGTCGGCGCGGCGCAGCCGAAATCCCGCCTGATCGATTATCGCCTGTCGCCGCAGGAGGCGCTGGCGGCAGTGGACCGTTCGCTGGGGGAACTGGTGCCGCTTGTCCACAAAGCGGGAGCCGCAGGCTGCGACGTCGTAGCCCTGCCCGAGGACACGCTGGGGCTGGGGACGTGGGAAGCCGGTAACCAGTCGATCCTGAAGGACGTTCTGCCTGCCGGAGTCGAGCGGATGCTCGACCGCCTGGGTCGCGCCGCGGCCGAACACGGAATGTCGCTCGTCTGCTGTAACGACACGGTCGATGCGGAGGGAAACGTGCATAACACGGCCTTCCTGCTGGGACGCGACGGGAAGGAGATCGGGCGCTATCACAAGGTCAACATGCCGATCCACGAACTGTCGAAGCAGCGCGGCGACGGATTCCCCGTGTTCCACACGCCGGACCTTGGCGACGTGGGGATGCTGGTCTGCTACGACATGGTCTTTCCGGAAGCCGCGCGGTGCCTGGCTCTGGGAGGCGCGGACATCATCTTCCACCCGACGCTGGGGGGCGCGGCGTTCGGCGAAGGGGACATCAGTCGGGCGGCCTTCCGCACACGCGCTGCCGAAAACTTCGTCTACGTCGTCGTGTCGCAGCGCGGCGCGGGGAGCATGATCATCTCGCCGCAGGGGACGGTGGTGGCCGAAGCCGAAGGGACGGACGTCGTCGCGGTCGCCGACATCGACCCGGCGGGAGGGCGTTCGGGCGGGGACGCGTTCAATGACCAGAAGGACATGCGCGCGCGACTGTTCCGCGAGCGTTCGCCGGCGGCCTTCGGCATCCTCACGGACCCGCATCCCCCTGTGCTCGACAAGGTGCCGGAGACCGTCACGATCGCGGAGGCCGTGCGCATCGCGAACGGGGCGCTGACCGTCGGCGAGGAGGAGTTCCGCCAGGCCGACGCGCTCCTGCGCGACGGCCGCACCGACGATGCGGCACGGGCATTTGCAGAATTGAGCCAGCGTTATCCCGCGACATGGATCGACCGCGTCGCGCGCGAGCGCCTGGCCCGCCTGCGGGATGCAGGGACAGTCAGCGACTGATTGCCGTCCGGGCGTCGCGACGACCGCAGTTCACTGCCGCCTGGGGGGCGGCAGGCGGAACGAGACCGAGCCAAAGTCCACCGCGAGATCGGCCGTGATGTCGTTCTCGTCCTCTAACACGGAGACGTCTGACTCGCCCGGCATGTCGTCGGGGAAATCCAGCGATTCCGGCAGGACCAGCTCCTCAAGCGGAGCAACCTCGTCCGACGCAGCCGTTGCATGGCGGGGATCCACGTCGTTCGAGTGGGCCGGCTCATCGGGTGGAGCCGCGACTTCATCGAACCGCAATTCGAATACCGCAAATTCGTCGGCGGGCAGATCATCGGGCGGAACGTCATCGAACAGCGATTCCTCGAACGGCTGTTCTTCGAACGGCTGTTCGTCGACCGGCGCGTCATCGACGGGCTGTTCATCGACCGGCATTTCATCGACCGCGACGTCATCCATGCGCACTTCGTCGACCGGCGCGTCTTCGACCGGCGGTTCATGGGCCGACAGTTCATCAACCGCAACGATCTCCTCCATTGCTTCGTCGACTGGTTCTGGATCCACCGGCGCTTGATCCACCGCCGGTTCTGCGATGCGTGCTTCCGCGATCGCCATTCCTTGTACCGCTTCGTTACGTCCTGCCGGTTCCGGCGACGCAGGCGGTGCGTTATTCAGCGCCGAGAGCAGGTCCGACGCCAGAACGCACGTGTCGAGCAGCGGTTTTGACGGGACCGACAGCGACTCGTCGAACGACAGGCCGACCGCGAAGTCGATGTCCAGGGCGTCGCAGGCCCGCGCGTCCTCCGGAGTGTCGATGTCGGGCGCGATCGAGCGGATCCGGTACTGGTGCAGCGAGCCGACCATCGTCTTGAGCCGTTTGCGGTCCGGCTCGCTCTTCGTCGCCAGGTTCTGGGTCAGGCCGGGGTCGAACCGGACCGCCAGCGGCAGCAGACGGGACGACTGCAGGAACCGCATGTGTTCCCAGGCGAAGTTTCCCAGCGCCAGTTGCACATCGAGCGATTTCAGGGTGGCGACAAACTCGTTCAACGAACGCAGGCTCCGCAACGGTGCATCCAGTACCTCGACCACGATGCGCGCCTGCGGCGCCCGGGCGCGCAGCGCCTTCAGCACAGGGACCACTTCGGACGCGAGATTGACTGCGGCGGGCGTGCGCAACAGGAATCTGACCCATGAGTGTGGTCCAAGAGCCGAGC
>CAZWGW010000140.1:0-7809 GCA_964633565.1 uncultured Planctomycetaceae bacterium | reverse complement strand
CCGGCAGGAAGGTTCCCCACGACGCTCTCGCAGCAGTGCAGCAGCAGTTGGTTCAGCTCTTTCTCGCGGCCCAGCAGGCGGGCCGCCTCGAACATCTTGGCTTCCGTTTCCAGACCGGCAAGCTGACTCTGTCCGCGCGCCTCATAGGCCGCGACGGTTTCGTCGCACAATTGCACAATCGGCCGCAGCTCGGCCGTCAACGCCGTCCCGCTGATCAGTTCCTCGAATTGCGATCCGAGCCAATGCAACTGCATCGTGTCGAGGTCAGCCGGGGCCGGGGAGGCCCGACCCCTGGTCTCGGTTCGCGAGCGCCGGTCCAGTCGGAATTCCACGTCACCGACTTTGAGCAGGTCGCCAACACCCAGCGGGGAACTGCGGATGCGCTTGCCGTTCACCTGCGTCCCATTCCGGCTTCCGAGGTCGGCCACGAACAGACGCTCACCCCGCGAGTTCAATTCCGCGTGCCGTCCCGAAACGCACAATGAATCCAACGTCAGGTTGAGGCCCGGACGGCGTCCAATCACGAACGGCATCCGGTCGACGCGCACCACGGCGCGTCCCGAATCGGACTCCGCGACGCCGCACAGGAACCAGTCCGCATTGGCTGACAACATGGCGACTTCTCCGGCTTCGTTCCGTTCCGCAGTGCCACGGAGCGTTCCAGCGGCATACTCCCGGTCCGCCGGCACACCGCTGCGCGGACCTCCGGCAGGGATGGCTCGACGTTCAATTCAGACAGCCCGCGGACCCTGCCATTAAGAGCATAGTTCACCATCAGTTGTGTGGACTGCACCATCCGTCGTGTAATTGACAGGGCCGTGCCGTCCGAAAAGCCGCTGGTCGGGCTCAACACAGACCGGGTGTGAATTCGGACTTTCCCCTACAATCGGACCGTCCGCCACGTCGTATCCCGCACCCGATGCACCTCAGTCTGGACAGGCGCCGTATGCCGAACCTGTTCGCCGACATTCCGGCCGATCTGCCCGCTGAACTGGTTGAAACCCTGCTCGACGGCCCGTCGTTTCGCGTCGAGCGGATCGTCTCGCACGGCCATGCCTCGCCCGCCGGGTTCTGGTACGATCAGGACCGGCCCGAATGGGTCGTCGTGCTCCTGGGACGTGCCAGGCTGCGATTCGAGGGGGAAGAGCCGCTGCAGATGGGACCGGGGGACTTCGTGAATATTCCGGCCCACAGACGGCACCGTGTCGACTGGACCACGCCGGACGAGCCGACAATCTGGCTGGCCGTGCACTATGACACAGGCGGTGTTCGAATTCCTCGATGAGGTCTTGCGGACGCCGTGACGTGATCGCCGCTTCGCGCGGTGCTTCGCGAATTGACCGACTGCTACGGCGCTGCCCCACGGCGCACTGCGGCCAGCAGTACGTCGATGGACGGCCGGTCGAGCGGGTAGCGGCTGACGTAGTGCAGCCGGACGATCCCCTCGGGATCGATCAGTACGTCGCCCCCCATCTGATACACATCGTCTGTGGGGCGACGGAGTTTTCGCCCGCGGAGCAGCAGCCTGATGAAGCCCCACCAGGACGCCGGACCCCACACGTTCCAGACACTCTCGCGCGACATGCCCCAGGCCCGATAGAATTCGCGTGCGTTATCGAGCAGCACCGGCCAGGGGAGGCCCAGCGCGTACTGCCGGGCGACGATGTCGATCTCGAACGTCACGACCAGCACGTCGATTGCGAGCGAGTCCAGCTCCGATTGCCTCTGCTGCAACTGCAGCAGGTGTTCCCGGCAGGGGAGTCAGGCCAGGTGCCGGTGAAACACGAGCAGGAGCCAGCGCCCGCGGTGGTCGTCCAGGCGGTGCAGTAAGCCGCTGGTGTCGGGAAGTGCGAATGATACGGCGGGGGAGCCGGTGCGGTTGACTGGCGTCGTCATCGGGGTCTCGGTTGAGGAGTCTGGCGCTGACCGGGCAAACGCGTATTGTGGTGAATTGACCCGAGTTCGGGAACCAGACCCGGCTGTTGCGATTCCGCCCACATCGGGGCGACGCGGATGGTCCGGTCGGAATCAATTCACGGAAGCCGGCGACTTGTATCCGGTGGGCCGACACTCTCGAAATACGCGTTCCATTCCGTCACACTTCGGCATCGTACGTGATCGCGTCGCCACTCACTCCACAATCCCGGGGATGAATCATGCCGCCGCTCACTCGCCGCACGTTCCTGCACTCCTCGCTCACGAGTCTGTCGGCCGCATCCGCGGCGACCGTGCTGGCCGGCGAACCGGCGGCCAAGGCCGCTGCGAGCGAGCGCGTGCGGATCGGCTGCGTTGGCGGCGGGGGGCGCGCCGGCGCGCTCGTCCGCACATTTTCCGCCGCTCCGCAGGCGGAAATCGTGGCGATCGCCGATCTCGATCCGGCCCGGCTCGGCCCGGCAATCGAGGCCGCCGCGTCGATCCAGGGGAAAAAGCCCCGCGCGGAGAGCGACTTCCGCAAGCTGATCGACGATCCGACGATCGACGCGATCGTTGTCGGCACCCCCGATCACTGGCACGCGATTCCCACAATCCTGGCCTGCCAGAACGGCAAGGACGTCTACGTGGAAAAGCCTGACGCCCACAACATCATCGAGGGGCAGCGGATGATCGCCGCGATGCGCAAGCACGGCCGCGTCGTGCAGATGGGCTCCCAGCACCGGTCGACCGGGCGGCTCAAATCGGCGCTCGACTACATCCGCACCGGGGCGCTCGGGAAGTGCCTCGTCGCCAAGGCGTGGGAGAGTTCGCGGCAGGGGGGCATCGGCTTTCCCGCCGACGGTGATCCGCCGGCAGGCGTCGACTACGACTTCTGGCTAGGTGCGGCGGCGAAACGTCCGTTCAATCCGAACCGGTTTCACGGCCGCTGGCGATGGTTCTACGACTACGGCACCGGCGACCTCGGCAACGACGGCGTGCACCGGCTCGACATGGCCCTCGCGGCGCTCAATGCCGCACTGGAGGCCGAACAGGCCGCGCCCGCCGGTTTGCCGCACAGGATCTCGGCGACCGGCGGCAAATGGTATTTCGACGACATGCAGGAATGGCCCGACACGCTGCAGGTCACATACGAATTTGCAGGGACGCCGCCACGCATCCTGACGTACGAAATGCGCGTCTGGGCGCCCTACCGCTACCATGACGAGGCGGAAGGGGCGGCGGTGTACGGCGACAAGGGCTACATCGTCATCGGCAACAACGGCTGGCGCGCGTACGGGGCGCGCAACGAGCTGCTGCAGGAGGGAAGCGGCGACAGTTTCGAAGGGCCGCACGTGGAGAACTTTCTGGACTGCATCAAGAGCCGTGCGCGTCCGGCGTGCGATCTGGAGACAGTCGGACATCGCGCATCGGTGCTGTGCCACGCGGGGAATATCGCCGCCCGCGTGGGACGCACCTTGACGCTCGACGCCGAATCCGAGATGTTTCAAGGAGACGAGGACGCCAATGCGCTCCGCGGCCGCACGGAATGGCGCCGCCCGTGGACACTCCCCGACGTGTAGCCTCGTCGAAACCAGGAAGGACGTCGATTGTGGCTTTTCTTTTCGGACGCCGACGGCTGCAGGCCGCCGTCGCGGCCGCAATGCTCGTTGCGGCGGCGGGCGCGGCCGGTGCGCAGCAGCCCGCGACACCTGCTCCCAACGGTACGCCGCCGGCGGCAACCCCTTCTCCCACCGATGTGCTGCGGCAGCAGATCGACGCGCTGCAGCAGCAGTTCGATGCCGCCACCGACCTGGCGGACGACGCCAGGGCCAGCATCGAAAAGCTGGCGACTCAGGCCCGTTCGGATCTCAAAGCGGCCCAGGAGACGGACGCACGCGCCGATCTACTCTCTCAGCAGGCCAGACAGGTTGCCACCGACGCCAAGCGCCTCGAAACCGAACTTACCAACGAGCAGGAGGTCCCGGACCTCCGCCCGGCCCCCGACAAACCGCTCGAAGCTCAGTTGGCGCAGGCCAACCAGGACTTGACGGCGCTCACGGCGCAAAGGGCGGAATTGCTCGACCCGCAGGCCCGCACGGCCCGGCGGAAGGCCCTCCGTGAACAGTTGCTCGCGCTCCCACAGCAGATTGCCGAAGTTGCCACGAGACTGCAGGCGACACCCCCGGCTGGTGAACTCCCGCTGATGACCCAGGCCGTGCAGGTCCAGTTGCAGGCTCGCAAACTGGCACTCGAGCGGCAACAGGCCGCGATTCAATGGGAAATCGACCTGTACGACGCAGAAGATCCGCTCGAACTTCCTCGCCGCCGCCGCGAGCTGCTCGACTTCCGGATCAACCGTCAGAAGCGGTTCGTGGCCCTCCTGGAGCAGCAGGTTGCCGAACTGCGCCGCGCGCTGGCCGAAGACCGGATTCACCAGGCCGAGGTCGCCCTGGCCGAATTGTCCCCCGCAGACCGCGCCGAAATCGGACCGATCATCGAAAAGTCCCTGGAGTACGCGCAGGAGGTGGTCCGCATTCGGCTGGAGCGGCAGAAGTTCCAGGCGCGACTGGACGAGGTCGACCGCCAGTTGACCGACGTTCAGAAGCAGTTTGAACAGGCCACCAACCGGGAACAGAAGGTCGGACTGACCCCCGCACTCGGACTCCGGCTCCGGCAACAGCGGCAGGACCTCGAAGACACTCTCGCCATCCGTCGCCGCATGGACTCGCGGCTCGAAATCCTGGAAACCGCCCAGCTCCGGTTCCTCGACCACAACGATCAGTTGGACCTGCTCGGCGACCTGGAAACGCAGGTGCAGGCGGTGCTGCAGCAATTCCCCAAGGAGGAGCGCAGCGCGCATGAAGGTCAGGTGCGACGGGAACTCGACCGCCAGCGTGCGAACCTGAACCAGCTCGTCGAAGCCGACACCGAGTACACCGTTGTGCTCGACGAACTGGACCTCAAGGAAGAGCAGTTGATCCAGGAGACCAGCCGCTTCACGAATTTTATCGATGAGCATATCCTCTGGATCCGCAGCGACC
This sequence comes from uncultured Planctomycetaceae bacterium, assembly GCA_964633565.1. Lineage (GTDB taxonomy): Bacteria > Planctomycetota > Planctomycetia > Planctomycetales > Planctomycetaceae > CAZWGW01. Next base: position 2,854 of record CAZWGW010000140.1, on the reverse strand, counting down.
GGCCGCTCGACTGGCCCAGCGTCGTCGGCGACAGACTGCCGCTGGTCTGGTTGCTCAGCGGGCGACTGCCGCGCGAACTCGGCGCGACGCTCTGGTATGACGCCCGGCAGCATCCCCTGTGGTGGATCGCCGCGCTGCTGCTGTGGCTGGCGCTGTTCCTGCGCGGCACCCGGTTGCGTCAGCACCTCCGCGAACTGGCACGGACGGCCGAGAGCCGCGTGCAGACCAACCTGCGCCCGACTCTGCACGCGTGCTGGCTCACCGTGCTGATTTCCGTCACCTGGCCCGGGCTATGCCTGTTTGTCGCCTGGCGGCTGGTTGCGTCCGAGGCGTCGCCTTCCGAATCGGCGGCGTTTGGACGTCAGCTCGCCGCGCTCGGCGTTGCCTTCCTGTGCCTGGAGTTTTTCCGGCAGGTGTGCCGCAACAGCGGACTGGCGGAAGCGCATTTCGGCTGGAATGAACGCACGGTCGCCCATCTCCGGCGGGCGATGCGCGTCCTGATCCTGTGCGGGTTCCCGCTGGCGCTGCTGTCGGCGGCGCTCAACGCCCGCGAACGGAGTTCATCCGGCAGCGACACCGGCGCCGTGGAGATACTGGCCTTCATCCCGCCGTTGTGCGTCCTGGTCTTTTGCGCCCACCGTCTGCTCAAGCCGTCGACGGGCGTCCTGCGCGAGGCCACGGCCTACACCCCCGGAGGCTGGCTCGATCGCCTGCGCGGACTGATCTGGCTGGCCGGCGTCGCGGTCCCCGTCTCCCTGATCGTCCAGACCGCCATCGGCTACTACTACACCGCCCAGCAACTGTTGCTGAAGGTCGAATTCACGGTCTTTCTGATTCTCGCCGTATTGTTCCTCCGGGCGCTGCTGTATCGCTGGCTGATGCTCAAGCATCGCCGATTGCGTCTCGACCAGCTCCGGCAGCGCCGGGCAGCCGCGGAGGCCGCCTCGACGGGAGAAGCGGGCGCCGGCGGCTCGGAGATCCCCGAAGTCGCGGCCGGTCCCGAAGCAGACCTCCATGCGATCAGCCGCCAGACGGAACGCCTCGTCAACAGCACGCTGCTTGTCGCCACCCTCGTCGGCATCTGGTTCACGTGGGTCGACGTCCTTCCGGCCCTCAACTACCTCGATCGCTGGGAACTGTGGACCACGTACAGCACGGTCGAAGAGACGATGACAAACGCCGCCGGCGGGCAGGACGTGCAGGTCAAGGTCGTCCCCGTGCAGATCACGATTGTGCACCTGATCTGGTGCCTGGTGCTCGTGATGTTCACGTTCACCGCCGCCCGCAACGTCCCGGGCCTGCTGGAGATTGCCGTCCTGCAGCACCTGCCGCTCGACACGTCCATTCGTTACGCCATCTCCGCCCTCACGCGCTACGCCATCGTGCTGCTCGGGATCGTGCTCAGCAGCCAGTCGCTCGGCATCGGCTGGTCGCAGGTGCAGTGGCTGGCTGCGGCCCTCACGTTCGGTCTCGGGTTCGGCCTGCAGGAGATTTTCGCCAACTTCATCTCGGGCATCATCATCCTGTTCGAGCAGCCGGTCCGCGTGGGGGACCTGGTGACGATCGGGGACGTCTCCGGCCGCGTGAGCCGCATCCGCATCCGCGCCACCACGATCACCGACTTTGACCGCAAGGACTTCATCGTCCCCAACAAGGAGTTCATCACCGGCCGTCTCCTGAACTGGACGCTGACCGATACGACCAACCGCGTGGTGATCAAGGTCGGCGTGGCCTACGGCTCGGACACGAATGAGGCCCGCGCCATCCTCACCCGGGTGGTGCAGGAGCATCCGCTCGTCCTCAAGGACCCGGCGCCGCTGATCTTCTTCGAGAAATTCGGGGAGAGTTCGCTCGACTTCGTGGTGATGGCCTTCCTGCCGAGCTTCGACAACCGCGTGCAGACGATCCACGAGTTGAATGCGGCCATCCACGATGAGTTGACCAGGTCCGGCTTCGAGATTCCCTTCCCGCAGCGGGACCTGCACGTCCGCACGATGCCGGAGGGGCTGAAGCCGCCGTCGGAGAACGGCGCGGAGGGGCGGAAGGAACGGACGGGGAAGTCGCACAACGGACGGGGCGAAGCCGTTGAGGCCAAGGAGGAGGGGTAGACTTCCGTCATTCCCGCCGGGATCTCCTGCGATATGGCATCCGTGGAGAGTAGTCGTGCGGGGCGGCTGTCGACGATACTCTGCCGCGTATGAAGACACCCGAGTTGCTCGACGTGGACCCGAGGACTCTGCACGTGCCACCGAGCCGGCCCGGAGGCGCCGATCCCTACAAGCTGCAGCGCCAGATTGCTCGATTTGGGGCGGCCACCGTGGGGATGCCGGAAATCCGGGTGTACCGAGGTACTGACGGAGTACTCTCGATCTATAATGGGGTGACGCGTGCCACGCGGATTGCCCGGCTCGCACCGGGCGTTCCGGTCCGCGTCGAAGTGATTCGGGAAGTGCGTGTACCACTGGGCCGTTTCCGACAATCGGAGACTTCATTCCATGAATTCAACCGTGCGACAAGAACTGCTCCAGGTTCTTGCGGAACTCGGCGTACAAGATTCAAGGATAGGGAATTCTTTTAAGGGAACCGAGGGATGGAGGGACAGGGAGACGGAGCGAGAGGGTGGCGTGACGAATTCCGACCTCTGCACGTCCATTTCTCTGACTCCTTGCTCCTGATTCCTGATTGCATTGCGGTCGCTCAATACCCTACGGGGGTATGTGCGCGCTTTTCGGGGAGTTTCAGCGCGCGCGATCGACCTAAGTCAAATAGGAACAAACGATCACTATTTCGCGAATGCCGCTGAAAGTCGATGGTGGGCAACGGGATGGGGCGAGGGGCGGCGAATTATGGAAAA
>CAZWGW010000139.1:0-12615 GCA_964633565.1 uncultured Planctomycetaceae bacterium | reverse complement strand
AGGTGCAGGAAGAAATTCGTGAGCATGACCACCGCCCGGTTGCGCCGGTCGTACGGCGCCGGGTGGCGGAACACGCTCTTCCAGATCTGCGAGTTGCGGATGTATTCGCCGACCGACATGGGTGGTGCAGGGAATGTGGGATTGAAATCGATGCAACGAAGAATGACGAATATCGAAAGTCAAATGTCGAAGAAATGTCGAACGTCGCATGTCGAAACAACGAAGGATCGGCACGTTTGACGGGGCCGTTTCGTCATTCGGAATTCGACATTCGTGCTTGCTTCGTCATTTGACTTTCGACATTCGTCATTTCGCACACGGAACCTCGCTTCAGGTCAACTGCACGTACGACTTGGCGTCCGCCCATTGGCCGAGTTCTTCCTGGAACTTCACGCTCTTGTCCACTTCCAGCATGCCGTCCTCCGACACGCGGATTCCCGCACGCTCCAGGGGACGCGGCGCCGGGCCTTCGAAATTGATCCCGCTGATGTAGAACCCCGACCCGTGGCAGGGGCATTTGAATTTCTGCTCGCTCTCCAGCCAGTTCGGCGTGCATCCCAGGTGCGTGCAGACCGAAATCAGCGCATAGAGGATGTTCTCGCCGTTGTACGCGTCCGAGTGCACCACCCACGTGCCGCGGCTCGCCTTGAACTTTTCTGACACGGTCCCCAGCGGGAAATCCGACGCCGGGCCGATTTTGAACTTCGACGGCAGTTCGACCACCATGTTCGGCATCATGAACCGCGCCGTCAGCAGCGACCACAGGCCGCCGATGATGGCCATCATCGTCCACCCGGCGGCGAACGGCGTGGCAATGATCGCCAGCAGCCCCGTCAGCGCCACGATCGGGAACGCCCGCCGCGACATTGCTTCCGCCGGCTTCGACGGCAGCGGCGGTTTGCCCGGCAAGCGGGGCTTGGCCGGCTCCGCCGCCGGTTGTGGCTTCCCTTCGTGCAGCGCCTTGAGCATCTCCTGCACGGAGGGTTGCCCTCCCGCGGCAGCGACTGCGGTGGCTGGTGCTTTCGCCGCACCTTTGGCGGCTGCCGCAGGCTTGGCGGGTGCCGCAGGCTTGCCTGCTTCCGCTGTGCCTGCACCCGCTCCCTTTTGCGCGCGGGCCGCTGCCAGAATGTCGGCGGTCGATTTCGGTGTGGCTGGCTTGGCTGCCGCCGCGCCGCCGCCCGCCGCTGCGGCTGCCTTTTGCGCCCGCGCCGCCGCGAGGATTTCTGCGGTCGACTTCGGCGCCGCCTTGGGGGCTGCCGGTGCAGGCGCCGCGCTCGCCGCCGCGGGCGGTTCCGCTTCTGCCGCAGCGGCTGGTGCAGGAGGCGCGGCAGGTGTCTCCTCCGGTGCACTCGGCGCGGCACCACTACCGCCGGTTGCGCCTTGCTTCCGGGCGAGCGCGAGGATTTCCTGTGTGCTCAGTTTTTCTTTCGCCATCGTCCGGTGCCGGGGAATTGGCGATCAAGGGATGGGCGCGTGATACACGGCACGACAACAGACTGCCGGCCGGGAACAACCGCGCGAATTCTGGCAGGTGATCTGGAGACTGACAACCGACGCCAAACCGCCGCAGGCGGTTTCTCAGTTACAGGAAGCCCCCTCCAAACCACTTCCCAGCGCTGGGAATACGTCGATTGCAAGCTCGTCACCACTGACCACGGACCACTGACGACCCACCACTGACCATTCAGCGCTTGCACCGAACGTAGCACCTCCGCCGTGTGTCCCGTACACTTCGATTCAGTCCGACCTCACACAGGCTTTCCCATGTCCCGCGTCGTTCTCGCCATGAGCGGCGGTGTCGACAGCTCCGCCTCGGCCTGGCTCCTCAAGGAGCAGGGGCACGAGGTGATCGGACTGTTCATGCGCTCCGGGGCAACCGAGGACACCGTCTGCCGGCTCCCCGGCAGCCCGGAACTGCCGGTCGTCAGCCCCCGCGCTCACAAGCAGGGCTGCTGCAGCGCATCCGACGCCGCCGACGCCCGCCGCGTGGCCGACGCGCTCGACATCCCCTTTCACGCGCTCAATTTCCAGGACGCCTTCGGGCGGATCAAGGATTACTTCGCCGACGAGTACCTTGCCGGCCGCACCCCTAATCCGTGCGTGATGTGCAACAACTGGCTCAAGTTCGGCCGCCTGTGGGACTTCGCCCGCCAGGTCGACGCCGATTACATCGCCAGCGGTCATTACGCCCAACTCCGCCCGGTTGAGGGGGAGCGACAGCCGGGCCTCTTTCGCGGCCTCGACCGCGACAAGGACCAGTCGTACGTGCTGTTCGGCATTCGGCGCGACCTGCTCGACCGTGTGCTGTACCCGGTTGGCGCGTACACCAAGTCGGAGATTCGCGACCTCGCCCGCCGCGCCGGCATCCGCACCGCCGACAAGCCCGACAGTCAGGAAATCTGTTTCATACCGGACAACGATTACGGAGCGTTTCTGGAGCGCTATCGCGGTACGCAGGAGACGGCCGGCGAACTGGTCGACACGGCCGGCAACGTCGTCGGCCGCCATGCCGGTTACCAGCACTTTACGATCGGCCAGCGTAAGGGGCTGGGAGTGACATTCGGCGCGCCGCGATTCGTCGTCCGGATCGAGCCGGAGACCCGCCGCGTCGTCATCGGCACGCACGACGACCTGGCCCGCACGACGCTGGAGGCCGATGGCGCCAACTGGCTCTGCGAACACGTCCCCGCGCGACTGGCGTGTACGGCGCAGATCCGCTATCAGCATCGCGCCGCCGCCTGCACAGTGGAAGTCGAGGAGACGGAACGATTTCACGTCACGTTCGACGAGCCGCAGTTCGGCGTCGCCCCCGGCCAGGCGGTCGTGCTGTACGACGGCGACCGCGTCCTCGGCGGCGGATGGATCTGCTGATATGCACATCGCCATCCTGGGCAACGCCGGCAGTTGGTATGTCGCCGATCTGCAGCGCGCCGCGCGCGAACGAGGTCATGCCTGCCGCCGGATCGACTACAGAACCGTCGTCGCATCGGTGAATGGACAGGGGGAGCGCGCCGTGGATGCAGGTGAGTTGCCGCTCCACCGGTGTGACGCCGTCCTCGTCCGCACGATGCCCCCCGGTTCGCTGGAGCAGGTTGTGTTCCGGATGGATGCATTGCTCACGCTGGAGCATGCGGGCGTTACGGTGCTCAATCCCCCCAAAGTCGTCGAATGCGCCGTTGACAAGTATCTCTGCACCGCGCGGCTCGCGGCGGCCGGGCTGCCGGTCCCCGAGACGGCCGTCTGTGAAGACTCGGACGCGGCGCTCGCCGCGTTCGAACGGCTCGGCGGCGATGTGGTCATCAAGCCGATCTTCGGGTCCGAGGGGCGCGGTATTCTGCGCGTCAGCGATCCCGATCTGGCCCTGCGCACGCTCCGCACGCTGGACCGGATCGGCGCGGTCCTCTATCTGCAGCGGTTCATTCCGCATGCAGGGTATGACGTCCGCGTGCTGGTGCTCGACCGCCGGATCGTCGGCGCCATGAAACGCCGCAACCCGCACGACTTCCGCACCAACGTCGCCCGCGAAGCGCGGGCTGAGTCGCACGAGATCACCGACCACGAAGCCGAACTGTCCCTCGGCGCCACGCGGGCCGTCGGCGCCCGCTGCGCCGGGATCGACCTGCTCTACGATCGCGACGGCACGTGCTACGTGATCGAAGTCAATGCCGTCCCCGGCTGGCGGGCCTTTCAGCGCGTGACCGGCGTTGACGTGGCCGCACGATTGATGGAAGCCCTGGAGCAAGGTCCCTCCGATGCCTGACGTTTCGGAACTCGTCACTGCACTCCGCCGCGCCGCGCCCGACCTCGTGCGCTGGTCCGGCGCCATCGCCCGCCGGCTGCGACAATTCGACGTCGCCCTTCCCGGCAAGCACTCCGGCAGCGCCAACACCGACGCACTCACCCTGGCCGACCTCACCGTGCAGGAACTGCTCGTCGACGGCTTGCGCGACGCCGACCCTGTCCTGCGAACGTGCCGCATCGAGGCGGAGGAGGACACCGGCGACCTGGATGCGTTTGCCGCGGACAGCCCGTTCGTGATCGCACTCGACCCGATCGACGGCACCAAACAGTTTCGCGACCGGACCGGAAACGGCTGGGGCGTCATGCTGCACCTCCGCTCCACGGATCAGGTGCATTACTCGCTAGTGATGATCCCCGAACTCGGCGCAAGCGGCACGTGGGTCGAGGCGTCTGGTTCCACCGTCCGTTGCGGGCCGGACGATCCCCGTCGCACCGCCGCCGCAGTCCTCGACGCACTGCCGCCGATCGATCCCCGCCGCCGTCCCGATTCGCCAGACATTTACCTGATCGGCTTCCAGCAGCACGATGCGGACCGGGCAGCGGATGTGACCGGGACCGGGCTGCACGGCGTCCCGACGGATGAAATGCCCGGCGCGATCTATCCGCTGCTCGCCACCGGCGAATTTGGCGGCTCGCTGATTCATTCTCCGAATGTCTACGACTTTCCGGTGTCGCTGCACATTGCGCGCCTCCTGGGCGGCGACGCCGTCTGGGTCCACACTGGCCGGAGCGTCCATTTCCGCGACCTGTGGCTGGATGAGCGGGCCGACATGCTGCGCCTGCCGGGGATCGTGGCCTGCGCCGTGAACCGCGCCACGCTGGCGACGCTCGTTGATCTGGCCCGGGAGTGGAACCCGAATCGCTACGTCGATTGAGGCGGTCGTGCCGACAGGATCGTTACAACCCGCACAGTCACGACCTGGCGCCCTCCCGATGGCCGCAGTCACCATGAACTCTCGCTCGCCCAACGTCTTCGATTCAATGGTGGTCCGTCTGCGAGATATGCTTCGACTGAGTCCTTTCCTCCGACCGCGCGCTTTGAAGTTGCCATGCCGTTTTCGAGCGATACCGCCCTGCTCGCCCTGCCCGGCGCCGGAGACGCCATCATGCCGCTCGACGGCATCCAGGTCACGGCGTGGATCGCGGGCGCCATGCCCATCGCCGGGACGGTGCTGGAGATGTCGCCGCGCGACCTCAAACTCCAGTTGGAGGAAGGCCTCGCTGCGGGAAGCATCGTCGAGCTGGAATTGTCCAGTCCCGAGTACGGGTTCTCGATCGCCATCCGTGGCGTGGCCCACTGGAAGCACGCCGTTGAATCGGGGGTCCAGGTGGGCGTGTTCCTGAACAGTGCCCTGCCGCATGACGTCGTCGGCCACTACTGGTGCGACCTCCGCAAGGAATTGCGCTATCCCTGCGAATGGACCTGCGGCCTGCAGCGTCCCCGCCAGCGCCGCAGCCACCGCGCCACGCTGCTCAACTACTCCCGGTCCGGACTGATGCTGGAAACGGACGTGGCGCTCTACGAGCGGGACGTCATCGGCGTGGCCGACGCCGCGCCCCAGGATACGGTTCCCATCGTCACCGGCATCGTCCGCTGGCGAACACTGCGCACCTCCGGTCGCTGGCTCCTCGGGTGTGAAGTGCTCGACGAACAGGGGCAGCGGCTCGCCGCGTATCTGCGCTCTGTCGGCGCGTGCGGTTGAGCGGTCAGCGCCACGCGGCGCCCCCCGGATATTCGTGCGACGCGAGAGACTCCGCGTGCATCTCGGCGCTGTACCCCGGCGCCATGGGGGGCAGGTATCGCCCGCCACGCATCGCCGGCGGATGCACGAAATGTTCGTGCAGATGCGCCGCGTATTCGCACACGCGGTCGACCAGCGACGCGCTGACGGCGATGTAGTCGAACATCGCCAGGTGCTGCACATACTCGCACAGCCCGACGCCCCCCGCGTGCGGGCAGACCGGCACTCCAAACTTCGCCGCCATGAGCAATACCGCGAGCACTTCGTTCACACCCCCCAGCCGGCAACTGTCGATCTGGCACACCCCGATCGCCCGCGCCTGCAGGAACTGCTTGAACATCACGCGGTTCGCGCAATGTTCTCCGGTCGCCACCACAATCGGCCGCACGGCCTCCGCAATCCGAGCGTGACCGAGCACGTCGTCGGGACTGGTCGGCTCCTCGATGAACCACGGTCGGAACATCGCCAGCGGACGCATCCATTCGATCGCCTGTTCGACGTCCCACACCTGGTTCGCGTCCATCATCAGCCGCCGTTCGCTGCCGATCTCCTCGCGGATGATCCGGCAGCGGCGGATGTCGTCGGCCAGGTCACGGCCGACCTTAATCTTGAACATCGACCACCCGTCGGCCAGGCACTGCCGGCAGAGTGCCCGCAACCGCTCGTCCGAATATCCAAGCCAGCCGGCGGACGTCGTATACGCGGGATAGCCGTGTGCCTGCAATTCGGCGATCCGCTCCGCGCGCGTGTCGGACTGGCGGCGGAGGATCTCGAGCGCCTCGTCGCGCGTCAGTGCATCGCTCAGGTATCGAAAGTCGATGCAGTCCACGAGCTGCTCGGGCGACAGGTCGGAGAGCAGCCGCCACAGCGGCTTGCCCGCGGACTTCGCCCACAGGTCCCACACCGCATTCACGACCGCTGCGGTGGCCAGGTGAACCACGCCTTTCTCCGGACCGACCCACCGCAACTGGCTGTCCCCCGTCAGCATCCGCCAGAAGGCCCCCATGTCGGCCGTCAGCGATTCGAGCGATTTCCCGACGACCAGCCGCGAGAGGAGTTCAATCCCCTGTACGCATAATTCGTTCCCGCGCCCGATGGTAAACGTCAGCCCGTGGCCGGCGAGCCCTCCGGGATCGTCCGTCTCCAGCACCACGTAGGCAGCGGAATAGTCCGGATCGGGATTCATGGCGTCCGATCCGTCGAGGTGGCGGGACGTGGGAAACCGGATGTCGCGGGCCACCGCACGGGTGATGGTGGTCATGTTTGCTTGCGGTACGCGTCCGTCGTTGAAAAAAGCAGACCGGGTTGCCGGTGGAACCCGGCAACCCGGTCAGGTGACCTGGACGCAGTATATCAGATGGGTGCGAAACTCACTCGCCGTAGAACTTCGTGAGTTCCTCTTCGATGAGCGGCTCCTCGATCGACTCGCTCGACAGTCGCGCCCGCAGCCGCAGGTTCCCTGCGCCGCTCGCCTTGACGTGCATGCGGATCGAGACCGACTCTCCCGGCTTGAGTTGCGCCAGCGGCTGGAACACGACGAGGTCCCGTTCGGCGGCGAACGAGACCGGCGCCTTGACGGAGACCACGCTCAGACCGGCCGGCAGCTCGCACGACACGTTGACGTTGTGCGCCGCAGCCGAGCCTTCGTTCTTGACGCGGATCTCATATTCGGTCTCCGTGCCGACTTCGACCGGATCCTCGAAATCGCGGATGTCCATCGCCAGCGACGGCGTCCCCTCGACCTTGGTCTCGGTCTGGGCGTCGCTGATCGTGCCGTGCTCCGACGTCGCCCGCACGAAGTGTGTGAAGCTGCCCAGTTCCGAGCAGGCGAACGTCACCTCGGTGGTCGCTGTCTGCCCCTGATCGAGGTGGCCGACGAACCAGTTCAGCAGCCGCGTGGCCTCGTCGAACTGCGCGCCTTGCGCCGCGCTCACGAACTTGAATCCCTCGGGGACCTTGTGCATGACCCGCACGTTGTCCGTCGCGACACTGCCGGTGTTGGTGACCTGCAGCGTGTACGTGGCCCGCCGGCCCAGATACCGCAGGCCCGGGCCGTCAATTGTCGCCGCCAGTTCCGGCGCGATGACGGCGATTTCCGCCGCGGCGTTCTGCACGAGGTCGGCATCGGCCCGCGCCTGCACCTGAATGATCTGCGAGCCGCCGGAGACCGCCGCCAGCGGCAGGCGGACGCTGCGGCTCTCACCCGGGTGCAGCGCCCCCAGATCCATCAGCAGCCGCGATCCGCGGGCATGTTCCAGCCCCGCCGGAATGATCGCTTCCACCTGAACGTGCGTGGCGACGCCCGAACCGGGGTTCGTGACGACGATCGTATGTGATGCCGCCTCGCCGATCAGTACCTCCTGCGGGCCTTCGAGCGCCACGGCCAGCATCGGTTCCGATACCGCGAACTTCGCCGCAACCGCGCCCGTGAACCGCACGTCCGCGTGCGGAGCGATTTCTCCCGCCTGCGTCGGAATCATCGTGATGCGGATCGTCTGAGCAGCCCCGGCCGGCATGTCACGGAACACCCAGCCCAGGAGTCCCTGCGTGTGGGCCGGCTGAGGCTCCGCCTTGACCAGGCGCACGTGCGCCGGGAAATGTGCTGCGACTTCGACGTCGCGCGCCGCCGTCCCGCCCGTATTCTTCACCAGCAGCTCGCAGGTGAATTCCCGGCCGACGCTGATTTCGCTCGCCTTGACCCATTCCAGAGATAACGCCGGGGACTGCGGTCCGGCGGCCGGCGTTGGTGCGTCCGGCGCTTCCGGTGCGGGCTCGTCCGCGGCGGCGACGCGTGGACGCGGCGGCGGCGGGACCTCGTCCACGGGGACCGGCGGCGCCACGGTCTCAGGCGCCGCAGGCGCGGCTTCTGTCTGAATCGGTTCTGTCAATCGATTCGGCGCCGGTCGACGAATTATTCGTCGCACCGCGGCCGACTCCGACCGCACCTGCTGGATCTCTTTCTGTTCCACTTCTCCGGGCTGACGCTGGTACTCGGCCCGCACCACGTCACTCGACAAGGTCTCAACGCCCAGCAGCTTCCGGTTTCTGCCCGTCACCGTGAAAGTCCCGGTCCGCAGACGAGGTGCTGCAGCGGCCTCTGCGGCAGGTGCGGGAGGGGCCTCTTCCTCCATAGCGACCGGAGCGCTCGCCTCCGTCGCTGCGGCCGTCGGCTGTGACGTCCACAACTCGCTGTACCGCTTGCGGTTCGTCGCTGTTGCGGAGTTTCCCGTCGCGCTTCTCCGAAAAGCGGTCGGAACGGCCGGCGCGGACGCGGCCGATTCGTCTGTTCCGCTCGGCGACGGGCGGCTTTCGCTCTTTGCAAGCTGGGAGTTTGCACCCACCAGACCGCCTACCAAAAAGCACCACACCATTCGCCTCATGGCCGTCTCCTTGACCATTCTCCGCATATTCCCGGCGTGCCGCGGTTTGCGGAATGCACGCGCGCCGGCTGACAAGAGTGAAACCTTGTCACTTGGATCGACTCCGCGGTGCAGCGCGCTTGAAGCGATTTCTCTCAGGCGGCTGACTTTTCCAGAAATGCCGAACTCAACGGCGCGCCGTGGACGACGCCAATGGCGCGGGAGAAAATCGTAACCCGAAGCGTAAGCGAGGGGCTGAGTTGCGTCGATGCCCGAAGCGCAGCACCAAAGGTCACGCTTCGGGTTACGATGGCATCCATCGGCGCAGCGCGAGCAACATCCGATTATCCGCCAGCAGGGCTCCAACGCTCGCGAGCGCAGGTTCAGACGAATTCCGTCAACCCGGGCAGCGCCATTGGCGGCACGTTGACCGTGGACGTCCAATCTGTGATCTCGGGCATCAGCGCCTGCTTTGAATTCAGCGCCATCTCCCAGGTGATCTGCTGCCCCGTGTAGGCCGCCATCCGCCCCATGATGGCCATCAACGTGCTTTGCCACATCCGGTCGCCGTCGTTGATCGGCTTGCCGTCGCGGAGCGACAGGAAGAACTCGTCGTGTTCGTTCTGGTACATCCCGCGTCCGGACGAGCCCTTGAACCGCCACGTTTCCGCGCCGGTCGTGCTGGCCGCACGCGGTGGCTGGGGAAGTTCCCCCATGCCGTTCGTTCCCATGAGGTACAGCCTGTTCTCGCCATGACATCCGTCCGTCTGCCGTTGCGCCACAAAGCCCCGCGCGTCGTTCTCCCACACATAGTTGACTTCGATATGATCAAAGATGTTGCCGCCGTTCGAGGGGACTTGCCGCCCCCCCACGGCCGTGCAACTCGCCGGCGGCCGGTCCCTGAACGTCCAGGCCAGCCAGTCCACGGTATGTACGGCCTGCTCGACCAGTCCATCCCCCGACAGAAAGTTGAAATTGTACCAGTTCCGGACGATCCACTCGGCGTCCCCCATCTCCGCCGGCCGGCTGTCGGCCGGAGGCATGGGCTTGACCGGGCCGGTCAGGTAGGTTCCATACGCCGCCACGATGTCGCCAATCGCGCCGGAATGCACCCGTTCAAAGAACGCCCGTTTCTCGTTGTCGTAGCGCCAGCAGAATCCGGCGCAAATCCCCAATCCCTTCTCTTTCGCCAGCGCCACGGACTCGATCACGCTCCGCACTCCCGGCCCGTCGGTCGCCATCGGTTTCTCGGTGAAAATGTGCTTCCCCGCCTCCACCGCGGCGCGGAGGTGAACCGGCCGGAACCCCGGCGGCGTTGCCAGCAGCACGACGTCGACGGCATCGATGACTTTGCGATAGGCGTCGAGGCCGACGAACTTCTGCTCTTCCGGAACTTCAACCTGCTCACTGATCGCCGCCTGGTCCTTCAGGGCCTTGATCGTTTGATCAATCTGACTGCGGAATGTGTCTCCCACCGCGACCAGCCGGGTGTATTTGTCGGCGTGCAGTGCGTTGTTCGCCGCACCACTCCCCCGGCCGCCGCAGCCGACCAGCCCCACCTTCAGCGTTTCGTCGCCGGCCGCATACACTCCGGCACGACCATCAAACGACGCCGTCAGTGCCGTCGCGGCAACGGTCGTCGCACCTGCCTTCAGAAACGTACGGCGATCGGTTTCTGGCGCGGGTGATGCTGTTCGATGCGATGCGCGTGACATGGCTCAACTTTCTCGCAATGTTCCCGACGGATCAACAGACTCCAATGGTTCCCGCAGGATAACACAGCCTCGGGACGCTGCACACCGACTCCGGCAAGGCTCACCGGTCCCGCGGCGCAGCGCGCTCGGACTCCCGCGCCCGACGGCCCGACTGGTACTGCTCGTACCAGGCGTTCAGCCCCTCCGGCCAGCGGAAGCGCGGCGCAGATTGTGGATCGAAGTCCGCCAGGTGCGGGGATTCATCGCTCTTGCGCTCATCCGGGCGTGTGTACCGCCAGTCGTTCCCCCGGAACACGTCGTCGATCAGCGCGAATAGCCGCGGATCGTACTCCTGCAGTTCCTGACGGGTATCGACGTGGTTGTGGTCATGGTCGTTCTGCCGGTTCGTGTCGAAATACGACTGCACCCCCTCGGCCCAGTATTCGTTGCGGTTCGTCGCCGCGTACTTCTCCTGCCAGAGCCCCTCCGACAGCGCCTGCTCAAACGTTGCCTTCAGGCCGTCGTCGAACTGCTCATCGATGCGGTTGAGTCCCATTTCGTGAATGGCGTGCGCGAACTCGTGCACAAGGATGCTCTCCGCCGCGTACGGATCGCCCGGATAACGCAGCAGGTTTTCCTCGCCGCAACTCACGCACGGCCGCCGGCGTGTTGCGCCCAGTCCGCGCGCCCGCCGGTCCCAGTACTTGCCGGGCCTCAGGTCGCTGTGCTCGGGGATGTCCGTCGTCATTTCGTCGTACGCCATGACGGCAAACCGGCTCCCGCTCTCCTTCAGGGCCGCCAGGATGTCCGGCCGCGTCGCCAGCATCCGGTGGATCAGCCAGGCTGCCTCGCGCAAGGCAGCGTCGTGCACTTTGTCCGACGACACCACCGGAAACCCCTCGACCAGAATGCACTTGCGATAGAACGGATCGAGTTTCAGCCCCTCGGGCGGTGGGCTGATTTCCGCGCTGGGAATTGCAGAATCTGCCGGCTCGTCTTCGGCCGCATTCGTCGGCATGCCGATGAACAACACGGAGCAGGCCACGATTGACGCGAGTCGATGCATGTCAGACGCCGTCTTTGATCGTGCGTGTACCCCGGGAATATTCCCATTCTGAACCGTCACCGGCCGGAAATCCATTGCGAGCCATCATCTTCCGTGCAACGCCGGTCCGTTGAAATCCGGTCTGGCGATGCACGCCGCAGACTGATACATTTCCCACCCCAACCTTGGTGCCCCCGGCGCCTCACACGCCTTTCGCGATTCCACCCGGCTTTCCCATCCTGACTGTTGGTTGTTCACAGATTACACCGCGTGAGTTCGCCCCGCTTACGGGGACCGAGCGGATTACAGGAAGGATCCGACCGCTTATGACGCGCCGCGAGATGCTCAACTCATGTCTGTCCGGTTGTGTGTCCGGCAGCCTGTTGCTGGCGGGTGGCGTGCTCCCGGCACAGCAACCCGGCCGTGCGACACTTCCGCCACGCAGTGGTACCGCGCTGGACCGGCCGTCGACCGCCCAGCGGCCGCCCGAACAGGCCCCCCGCGTCGAGCGCCCGCCACCAGGGAACATGGACGCGCCGCCCTCGAAGGAGCTGGAGGACCTGCTCATCCAGTGGGAACAGGAAAGCGCAAAGATCGATCGGCTTGAGGGCGAATTCATTCGCTACGTGTACGATATGGTCTACCTGGGCGAAACGCGCGCCGCGGGTCGTTTCTTCTACGAGAAGCCCGATAAGGGACGAATGGATTTCGCACCGACCGAATTGAAGAACACTCCCCCCCGCGTGGCGGCGAATGATCGCCCCTTTACGCTGCAGCGTGAACGGCGCCAGAGATGGATCTGTACCGGCAAGAGGATCTATGTCATCGATGACGACCAGAAGTTGTACGACCTGATTCTGATCCCGCCGCAACAGCAGGGGCGGAACATCATCAATGGTCCCTTGCCCTTCCTGTTCGGTATGAAGGCCGAACAGGCGAAGGAACGGTACTACCTGACGATCGGCAGGAAGCAT
>CAZWGW010000138.1:0-12625 GCA_964633565.1 uncultured Planctomycetaceae bacterium | reverse complement strand
GCGCCCGATCAAACGCGGGCCGCGGCGCGCGCTGCACACCAGGCCGCGCGGGTCCCTGCAGGTCCGACTGGACGGCCGCCGCACGTTCTTCGAATGGATCAATGCCGGCCGTTATGACGCGCAGAGCGAGCGGGGGACGATGACCCGTGTCTCCACGGGACTCATCACGCAGATCTACTTCGGATTCAGCATCGACAGCCTGTATGTGCGGATCGACACGGGCGGGGCGGCGCGCGTGCACCTGTCGGCCGTCGACCAGGTGGCGCTGCGGTTTCTGGAACCGGCCGAGACCACGGTGTCGCTCACGTCGCTGGACGGTGCGGCGCCGACCGTGACGCTGCAGCGCGGAACGGAGTGCGTTGCCGAACACGCCTGCCAGGCGGCACTCGACGACATTGTCGAAATCGAACTGCCGCTGGGCGATCTGAGTCTGAAGACCGGCGACAATGTGAGCTTCATCGTCGATCTGTGGGCGGACGGGCAAAGCATCGAGCGCGCGCCGGGGGAAGGGGGGATCGAATCAAGCGTCCCCTCCCCGGACTTCGACATGCGGATGTGGCAGGCGTGACCGGCGTCCGCAAGCGCGGCGCATGAAAAAGGCCCGCCTCGGCGGACCAGCCGCTCAGCCCCGTGAGTGTGCGAATCGGGATTCCCCAACGACAGGATGTCGCATGCGGCAACCCATTCAACGCCAGCCGCACAACTGACCCCGTACTTCGAACTTCGCCCCCAGTCACGGGGCTGCCTTCCGACACGTAAGGTGTGACACTCTCAACTACCCTCCTCTCCTGTTCCATAAGCCGTCGGCCGGTTGGATGGGCCAAACCGACGTAGTCATGCCTTCCCTGACGAAATCCGTTCCTTCATTCGTCAATACGTCGCAGAAGCGAACTGGTTCGCGCAATTCGCATCCGATTTCCGCCCGGTTCCTCGAAACGACTCGACCACGCCGCGGAATCGTGTGCCGCGAAGCGCGTGCGGCTGAATTCCCAAACGGTACAGAATGTGCATCTTCGAGTTTCCGTGCGGCACGGCGGAACCCCATGGCGTGTGAGCATCGCTTCACACAGACAGTCAACACTTTGCATGCGGACGTCACGCGCGGGGAGTCGTTCGATGAAAACGGAATTTGCGAGCAACCGGATTTCGCGCAGTGAACTCGAACGGCTGGCCGCGTCCGTCGACGAGTTGCGGGTTTCGATGTATGTTCCAATGGAACATCGCTTTCCGGAGTCGCAGCAAAACCCGGCCCGACTGCGAACGGCGGCTGATCAGGCTGCGGACCTGCTGGAGTCGCGCGGAGTCCAGTCAGCCGATGTGTGCTCGCTGCTGGGCCCGGCGCGCGATCTGGAGCGCGACAATGAATTCTGGCGGGAGGGTGGATTACGTGGACTGGCGCTGCTGCTGTCACCCCGACGCGTCCACTGTTACCGGCTGCCGTTTACGTGCCCCGAATCGGTGGACGTGGGGCAGGCGTATTATCTGACGCCACTGGTGCGGCTGCTCAATTGGCCGGTGGAGTTCTGTGTGCTGTCACTCAGCATGAACATGGTGCGGCTGTGCCGGTGCACGCGCGAGACGATGCACCCTGTGGTACTGCCGCCACAGGTGCCCGCCAGCGAGGCGGAGTATCTGGCGGGCACGGAAGTGGGACGGCCGGTGCGGATCCAGACAGCCGTCGGTGCCACACCGACGGGCGGGCAGATCACGTCCGTGCACGGTCAAACGAGCTACAAGGACGACGCCAAGTTCCGGCGCAACGAGTTTGTGCAGGTTGTGTCCCGGCGCGTGGCGCAGCACCTGGAGTCGCAGCCGCTGCCGCTGGTGCTCGCGGCCGTCAGGGAACTGCACCCCGTGTTCCAGCAGGCGTATACAGGTCCCGACCTGGTCGAACCGGGCATCTATGGCAGCCCGGATGAACTCAGTGAGGCGGAGATTCGCGAACAGGCGGTGCGGTTGCTGGAGGTCCGGCATGCCGGCGATGTGCGCGCGGTGTGCGAACGGTATCACCACGCCGCACACTCAGCGCGGAGTTCAAACCAGCTTGATCAGATTGTCGCGGCAGCCGTACAGGGCCGCGTGGATTCACTGATTGCCGGACTGGGGGCGCGGGTGTGGGGATCCTGGGACAGCCAGGCGCAACAGGCGCGGTTCGGTCGCGACGATCGGGCGGGACGCATCGATCTGGTGGACCTGGCCGTGCGCGAGACGCTCCGGCACGCGGGGCAGGTGTGCGTCGTGCCGCGGCAGGAGGTGCCCGACGAGGCGGTCGTCGCCGCCATCCTGCGTTGGTGACCGGGGCGTGCGTCATTCTGCGCGGGGCCGCACAAGAACTGCGTTGGCCCAATCCGCAACGTCGAGGATGTCGCCATACTCTCCGTAGTCGACGACCAGCGTCAATTCGTCCGCCTGAGTGACGTCTACAGGTCCCACGTCGATCGGTTGACTGCGACCGGTCACAAGGGGACTGGTGAAGATTCGGGAGCCGTCCACTTCAATGGCGAAGACCGCGCTGCCGCCTCCATCCGCTTCATCGTCGATGCCGATTGTCGCGCGGAAGGAGAGATATTCACGGTTCAGGCGGTAGGTGAAGCGTGAGGCGCTCGTGACGCCGATGCCACGTGGAAACTCGCGGCCGCGCAGCGCCAGATAGCCGCCGCGATCGTTGCGATTGAGGCTGGGGTGACTGGAGACGGCGGGCGAGAGGTAGGGCTGCGTCCCGGATCGTGACGGCGCCAGTGTGGACACAAAGCAGACGCGGGGGCCGGACAGCACCAGCGACTCGATCGATCCCACGGGGAATGCCACCCGTTCGCCGAACAGCGTTTCTCCCGACAGAGTGCCGGAAGCATCCAACCGCACGGCGGCGAGCGTCAGCCAGGAGCCGTCGGTCAGCGTCGCCAGTAAGGTGTCCGGGGCACCATGAGGAAAACTGACCAGCGACGAGTTGAAGGCGACTGCTTGAATCTGCGGTGTGGCCGCCTGGACCGGGCCGACCGGTGTGCTTAATTCGTACTGCTCGGGCGAGAGACTCTTCAACTCACCGGACAACCGATCGCCGTTGGACAGGATCAGAATATCGGCGTCGAACGGGCCATGCGACAACTCTCGCAGCAGGCCTCGCAAGGTGTCGCTCGAACCGGGTGGATTCACGATCAGCCCGGAGACGGTTTCCAGCGGGACCCGGAGCGGCTCCCACGCGGGGTACGACCGCCACCGGCACATGAGCGACTCGTCTTCGATCCGCTGCGCTTCCAGCGACGCGCGATCGCCGTTGGGAAACAGCAGTCGGGCTGCGGGTGTCCGACCCTTGTCCGTGGCGACCGACAGCCGAATGCCAAGCACATCTCTCCGCTGCAGCGTCAACTGGCCGTCCGGTGTGTTGTCCAGGATGACGCGCTCCGCATCCAGCACGATCAGGCGGCCGGATCGCACCGGCCCGTCGACCAGTTCCACCTCGACCGCGCCGATCGGCGCGTCGGCGCGGAGTTCGACGCCCAAGCCCGGGCACGTCGCCCCGAAAGCGATGAACACCAGCAACGTGCGGTTCAGGGCCAACGTTGGAACTTTCGAGATTCGCCGGGGGAACCGCCGGATCAGCGTTCGAAGATCGGCAGCAGGTTGTTCGGGAGTTGCAGTACAATCAGCGCCATGGCCGTGGCGTACTCGTTGCCGATCCACGGGTCCGACCAGTTCCCTTCGGTGAGTTGCAGTTGCAGCATTTCATCGCGTGCCGCCGGATACCACACGTCCCAGTATTTTCCTCCCGCATGCCAGGTCGCCTGCACGGCGTAGTACTGGCCGTAGGCGTAGTATTCCTGGTTTCGCGAACCGGGGCCGCCGGGCACGGATTGCATGACATAGTCCAGGCCGCGCTCGATGACCGGGCCCTCGTTGATCCCCGATGTATACAGCGCCACGAGCGCGGCGGCCGATCGGGGAAACTTGCTCTCAGGCGCTTCCAGCAACCGATAACGGAAACCGCCGTCCGGGTTCTGACTCCGTTCGATGTATTGCACCAGCCGGTCGATCGTCTCTTTCGGCACCGAGATGCCCGCGTTGCGGGCCGCGCGGAGGGCCATCGCCTGGCAGACGGTCACCGAGATGTCCGCATCGTGGGTCTCCGGGGTATAGCGCCAGCCCCCCTGTTCGTTCTGTGTGTCGACGATCAATTCGACCGCGCGCTTCAGTACGTCGCGGACTTCATCCCGGCCGCTCATGCCGTACA
Organism: uncultured Planctomycetaceae bacterium; assembly: GCA_964633565.1. Classification (GTDB taxonomy): domain Bacteria; phylum Planctomycetota; class Planctomycetia; order Planctomycetales; family Planctomycetaceae; genus CAZWGW01. The sequence goes on along the minus strand of CAZWGW010000138.1, from coordinate 8,397 downwards.
CTTCCGCGAGAAACATCGTCGCGAAGCCGTGTCCGTACATCGGACCGTGATAGTACGACCAGTCGGCTTCCACGAGATAGCCGCTGGGCCGCGCGCACGAGAGGACATAGTCCACGGTCCGGGCAACTGTCGCTCCGTACGGCCCGCGGTCCGGAGTACTGCCGGAAGCGAGCAAGGCCAGGCCACACAGGCCCGCCACACCGGGATTGTGCCGGTACTTCGTCGTGCCGAACGAACCGTCTTCTTCCTGATGTGCGGCCAGCCAGGCCAGACCGGCGTTGATGGACGCTTCCGTTGCCGGCGTGATCAGTTGGCGGCTGTCGCGGGACGCGTCCGAATTGTCGTCGGCCGGTGCGACGGGCGGGGAGTTGAGTGCGATCCACGCGAACAACAGAAGTCCCGCGAGGCGAGGTCGGGGCATGGGGACGCTCCAGTTCCCCCACATCTTACGGCTCGCGGCCTCTATTGTCGAACGGCGTCCGGATAGGCGTCACCGGTGTCGGGAGAATCGACTCCCGGCGGTTGACCGTATTGCTGGCGGAGCCAGGTCGCCTCCGATCGCTCCCTGGCCCGGCGCGGCTCGGACCGCTGCTGGCCATAGTCTCGCGGCCGGGCCTCGGTTTCGGGGCCGAGAGCTGAGTCCGGGTACGGATCCTGGACTTCCGATTCGCGTCGTTCATATTCCACGGACCGCGGAAGCAGTTGCGGCAAGCGCGTATTCCACGGAGTAAGGCAACCGCTCGCGCACAGGAGTGCCGGCAGACACAGGGCGGCCGTCGCGAATCGCGCCATGGGTAATTGCCTTGGGTGGCGGGGGGAACCCGGCTCAGCAGCCCGTCGCGGATGAGGGGTGCATACTCTAGGCGAGGATTGCTGGTCTGACCAGAGCGGATACTGCAACCGATACACGAAACGCATCACCAGGCCGCACCGGAGGTTACAGTGCGAAGACCAGTGCCCACGCCGCATCGATGCGGTGGATGAAAGCAATCGGCCCGGCCGAAAGTCGGCCGGGCCGATGTGATGTACGTTCGATGCGGCGGCCCGGGTGGCCGCCGGTGCGGCGTGGACTCAGAACCCGTAGGCCGGGTTGGACTTGTCGAAGTCGATCTCTTTGAGACCAACGTTGGTCTTCATGTTCGTATAGAAATAGTCCTCAACGAGGACGGGCTGTTCGCCGGCCTTGGCGGGGAAGTCATAGTTCTGCAGCCGGATCGGCAGGTCCGTCTGCGGGTCGAGGTAGAGCTTCGAGACGGCGTACCGGACGTTGTCATTCTTTTCGGCGTAGGAGATCACGAGCACCTTGCAGCTGACTTCGCCGATCTTTGCAGACGGATAGAACTTGACGTCGACTCCCTCCAGCTTCGTTTCCTTGAGCCACCGCTCCGTCAACATGGTGAGCATGTTCTTGAGGCCGATCCGCGAGATCGGGTAGCGGTTGTGCTCGAGGGCGAGCTTGCCTTCCGGATCGACCTCCAGCGCGCCCACGAGCGAGGCGATGCCGGTCTCGTGAACGAGCATGTTGCCGTTGTTCTGTCCCTTGACGTAGAGCACTTCGCGGCCGGGGTGCGGATCGATGAACTTGAGATAGACCCCCATCGGTTCCTCGCGGAACTTCATCTCCATCTGCGACGAGAGCAGCTTGCCCCCGACCACTTCTTTCTTGATGACGACCGCCTGGTAGTCCTTGATGCTCTCCATGGCATCGAGGCTGCGCGAGGCCAGTTTCAACACGTTGACCAGCGGGTGGGATTGTTCGGCTTCGGCAATCCGGGCGGCCAGTTTCGTGTCGGCAAAGGCGCCGCGCGGAGCCATGCCGGCTGCGGCCACGCCCAGGCACAGCAGCGCGCCGTTCCTGAGGAAGGAACGGCGGGAGAGGGTCGATCCATTCGTCGGCAACATGAGTTTCGTCCTCGAGAAAGGGGCTGAGGGACTGTCGTTATCGTGCCCTTAGACAGGAGTCCTGTCCAGTCAGACTCTCCTGTCGGCAAGGTTGGACCCGCGACTTCGGATTTGCTCCGACACGCCCGGCAACCGGCAGAGAGATTTTGCCTTTCGTCGTCGTCAGTGCGGGGCGAACCGGCAATCCTTGACGCACCGCAACACATTGCCGCGCACAAAAAGGCGGAAGCCGGAGAACGCTGCGACTTACCAAAAGGCGCCGGTCGGATTTGAACCGACGGATGACGGATTTGCAATCCGTTGCCTTAGGCCACTTGGCTACGGCGCCGAACTATGCCACAATCGGCCAATTCCGGGGGCGGACATGACCGAAAGACCGGCAAAACCCGCGCGACCGGCTCCCGCCGTCGGCGCGGCAAATTCGGGACAACTCGTGAAGCCGCTGCCACTTGCGCGCCCCGAACACCGGCATGCTAGGTAACCTCAAGGGCGTCGTCAAGCGGCGCACCGGTGCCGGCGGGTTGCGTTCCTCATGAGCCGCGCCGTTGGCGATGGGTTTCAATCGTCCCGCGTTTCCGGGCTGTCCCAACGAAACTGCGCGTCGCGGCCGGGGTTCAAACCGGGGGGAGTCAATCCTGATTTGTTCCTGCACGAGGTACACACAACATGAATCGCCTGGCAATGATTTGCGGCCTGGTGACCGCACTGACCATGGGTGTCGCGTCGGCCGAAGAGACCACGCAATCTCCGGAGGGACTGTTCACATCGCTCGACAAGAACGGGGACGGCCAGTTGGCGGCCGATGAAGTGCCCGACGCGCAGGCGCGATTCTTCGAGCGGCTGGTGCGCATCGGCGACAGGAACAGCGACGGCCAACTCAGCCAGGAGGAATTTGCCGCCGGACTGACTGCCGTGGACCGCCCCGTCGCGAATCCGGAAGCGAATCGTCCCGCCGACGGACAGGGCGGGCAGCAGTTTCTGGAGATGCTCAAGCGACTGGATGTCAACGGCGACGGCAAGGTTTCGAAGTCGGAGGTCCCCGAGGGAGTGAGAGAGCGGCTGCAGCCGGTGTTCGACCGTACGGGCACGGACGAGATCGACCTGAGCCAGATGGCCGCCCGCATGCAGCAGTTCCAGCGGCCGGGCGCCGAGGGGGACGTTCCGCGGCCGCCGATTCTGGTTGCTCTGGACGCCGACGGTGACCGCCGGATCAGCGCCGACGAATTCGCCAAAGCGACCGGGAAATTCCACGACCTGGATCGGAACGGCGACGGTTTCCTGGACGCCCGGGAAATCATGGGCGATCCCCGTCGCGAGATGGCGGACGGTCAGCCGCGGCGACCCGGGCAGCCAAACGCGCGCCCGCTGGATGCGCCCGACCTGGAGGAACTGCTGACCCGGCTCGACAGGGACGGCGATGGCGCACTTTCTGCGGACGAAGCCCCGGAACGGATGAAGGCGCGATTCTCCGAGATCGACAAGGACAGCAACGGCAAGTTGTCGAAGGACGAACTCAGCAACGCGCCCCGGCCGCAGTTCCGCGACCGCCCGCGGCGGCCGCAATGAGCCTGAAGTCGGCGGCTCGCTTCAGACGTTGAGTCCCGCGGTCTTGGCGTTGAGGTCCTGGATCGCTTTCAGGATGCGACGGCGGAGTTTGACCGGCGCCTGGGAGAACCCTTGCAGCACTTCCGGTGTCAGTGCCGCATCACAGCGCTCCAGGGCCGTCGCGATCCGCTTCAGAGTTGTTTCGGTTGACGTCTCTGCGCGGTCCGCGATGGCTGCCTCTGAGGGTGCGGCGCCTCGGGCGGCGCTCCCGAAAGGAGCGTAATCGCCGGCTTCACGGGCAACTCCGACCTGGACAGCCGCCTCCCGGGGGCGCGTCTCACCAGCCCTTCGCCCGTTTCCACCGCCGGTCTCGAACTCCGACGGGTCCCGTACGACTCCGGCTTCCGCCGGCAGCAATTCGAGCGTGCTCAAGGCCACGCCCGCATCTTCACCGGCCGGGGCGGTCAGGTCCTCTCCGTGCTGGGCGCGGCGCCAGGCCTTCATCTCGGCGACGGTCGCCTGCATGTCCTGGGCCCACTGCAGGCACTCCGCGGCGTCGTCCCAGTTGAGCGCCGCGTAGAAGTGCGACCACTTGAGCGCCGTGTACTGTTCCTGCACGTCGCTGAATGTCTCCCAGACGCGCCGCCGCTGATAGACCTGATCGCCGCTGAGACCGATCAGCGCGCCGAAATCGGCGTCCGAACGGCCGCGCGCGTAGCGTTTCGTCCATTGTGCCGCGCATTCGCCGATTTCCCAGTTGCAGCGGCTGAGGGCCTGCTGCGCCCGCTGGATCAACTGGTCTTCCGTCTCATGCTTGTCGCTCATCGGCTGTCGTTGCTCTCAATCGCTCGGACCGTTCGGGGCTTGTCAGTTTGCCGGCCGCGCTCCGCGGGCGTGCGGAACGCAGGCTGTCAGCAAATGGGGGCACGACTGTACCCGGAGGCGCGACGATTTTCCACCGGGTCGCAGCGAGGCGAAGCAGGGCGCAATGCATCAGGAGCGGCGACGCCGGAAATGGCCCGTTTCCCCCGCGTCGTCAACACGAATCGCCGTCATCGCGCGACGGTTCATCGTCCGATGCGGGGCGCGGCTGGACGACGGGACCGGCGTCGGATTTGAGCGGGAAATCGATCGGCGGGCCGTCCACCTTGACGTCGGCCGTCAGCGTCGTCTGCGTATTGTAGACATTGGGCACAGTTTCCGGCGCACCCGGGGTGTGGTTGCCATCCCAGTCTTCCCCCTCCGGACGGTATGTCGAAATCGAGACCCGGTAACTTCCCGGGCGCGCTCCGGACTCCGATGTACTGTACTCCAGCGTGTACCCGCCGCTCTCATCCGTGGTGCCGCTGGCCGGTCGAGACTCCTCCTGGTCCTGTACGACCGGGAGAAAAACCACGGACGCGTTGGGCAAAGGCTTGCCGTCCAGCGTGACCGTCCCCGTCACCTCGGCCAGATCGGGAACATTGCCGCCGCCAAAGCATCCGGAGAACCCCCACAGTCCGGACACAAGCAGGAGCAGCCGACGGTTCGTTGCCGGACCTGCCGCGGCGGCCTTGCGCGCTGTCAACATGTGTGATGACTCCAAGCCCTCAGAATTCACCGACTACAAGGTTGTCGTTTCGCGAATGCAGACGTTGATAGAGGCCGTAACCCACCCCGTTGTTATTCCGGTCGAACGGGTTGGCCGCCGCCCAGGGGAACCGGGTGTGCTGGATGTTTTCGCTGATGAAGTGCACGTGGCCGTCCGTAAACAGAAAATGGGCGCCGCCTTCATGCTCGCTCGAATACGACTCATTCTTCTCGCCGGCGGGGCTCGAGGGGGGCAGGTTGATCCCCCACTCGGCGATGCACAGCAGCCGCGGTCCGTTACCGGAGGCGACCCCGATCGCCGGATCGATGGCCCCGTACAGGCGACCGTTTCCGGCCAGGGTCCAGTTGACTTCGCCGATCGCCACGGTCGACGACGTGCCGTCGGTAACATCGCGGATCTTGAGCCGGCTGTCGCGATAGAACAACCCGTTGCGTCGTTCCTGATTCTCCGGCGGAGAGCCGCCCGGGTTGCCGTTGTAGGAGCCGGCGTTGGCCTTGTAACTGGTGACGGCGTGGACGTCGATGCGGAAGGGGGTCCCGGCCCCACCGCTCGCGGCCGTGTTCGTCGCGATGCTGGTAGGACACAGCGCCCACGGCTGGAAGGTGGCCATGAGGGGCAGGTTCCGCACCGGACCGGATCCGGCGCCGGAGGGGTTCCAGGGAATCACATCCACAATCGACTTGCTGAAATCAAACTGGTTGTAGAGCGGTGCGCTGTCGAGGTAGGGCAACAGGAAGGCCGACCACGCCCAGCCGGGTCCGCCTGGTCCGTCCACGCCGGCCGAAAGGTTCGTCGGGCGATGCGCATGTCCGATCGGGAACATGTTGTACGTGTCGTGGTAGTTGTGCAGCGCAAGTCCGAGCTGATGCAGGTTGTTCTTGCACTGCGTGCGACGGGCCGCCTCACGGGCCTGCTGCACCGCCGGCAGCAGCAAGGCGATCAGGATCGCGATGATGGCGATCACGACGAGCAGCTCGATCAGCGTAAAACCGCGTTGATTGGGACGTGCCTTCATCGACCGACTCCTGGCAGGGGAATGGATGGGATGAACCACTTTCGCGCAACCCACATCACGACGATGTTCCGTCACGTCGAAACGGAGAGACGCATCGCGGTCTCCGTGCGATGAAAACTCGAAATGGACTGGAATTCAGAATGAGAGAGTGCCCCCCGCGGTGAATCACGAGGAGCGACGCCTCCGAAGATACCCTTGCCGGCGGCCGGAAACAAGCGTACTCACACCCACGCAGGGACAGCGCCCTCGGGCGTCGACCGGTACGGCAGCCAGACCAGGACGACGTCGCCGACCGTAATGTCGGACTTGCGTGGGGAGAGCAGGTACGGTTCCGGCGCCGGGGTTCCCGCGGCCGTGGAGCATTCCGCCGTGATCAGGTCGACTTCCGCCTGGACCTCCTGCTCCAGTTCGCGCAGTTCCGCCTGCACGGACTGCAGGTCGTCCTCGGCGCGCCGGATGTCCCCCCGCTGCTGTGCCGCGCGACCGGCAGACCGGACACTCGTGGCGGCCCGGGAGACGTTCCCGGCGCTCGCCAGCTTGCGGCCGAACAACGCCCCCAGCAGCGATTGTCCGAACGACATGGCCGCCGAGACCGTGGCCTGGCTCGCCTGCTCTTTCTCGACGTCAATACGCTGCAGCGCCCGGCGCTCCCGCTCCTTCAATCGCTCAATCTTCGACGCGTATCGCGCGCGAAGCTTCTCGATGGCAGCGTCCCGCGTCTCGCGCGCGCCCTGATGCAGGCGTGCCACAAAGTCCCCTTCACTTTCCCCCGGTTGCGAATAGGTCTTCTCCGCCGCGGCGACATACAGCCGCAGTCGTTCCTCGCGATAGAGGTGGTTCTTGAGTTCCGCCGCCCAGCCCCGGTACGACTTCGCCTGCGCGATCTCCGGCGGCGCCGCAGCGAACGACACGTCCGCCTCCGGTTCATCGCGCAACTCGAGTTTGTCAAACTCGACCAATTCGGATCCTTCCCACGGATCACGCGGGACCGGCTCACTCAAGCGACACAATCGGGCCACGTTGATCCACACGTCGACACCCGATCGCGATTTCGCGTCGACGTAATGCAGCCGCCCACGGGCCAGCAGCGACGGATGATAGGTCAGCGCCGCGTCCCGGGGGGTCGACCGGCTGACCGTCAGCCAGGCGCGCTTGACGTCGGACGGCAGGACGGGGGGTTGGCGTGAGCCGGTCGGTACGACCGCTTCCGCAGTTGCAGCCACTGGCACCGCGGCAGCGGCCGGCGGTGCCGCCGCCACCGTGGTTGGCGTGCGGGCCGCGGCGTCGGACGCGGCCTCCTGTTTGCGCCCGGACATCAGTGTCCCGATCTGCTCCCGCGTCAGCGGGCCCCGCAGATACGACAGTGCCCACCGCGTCTGGAAGACGACGTGTGCATTGTCGTGCACGTTGTTCAGCAGGAACACTCGCGGCCCGAGTGCGGAGATCGTCCGCTCCATCCCGGTCCGGTCGAACCTGCCCCCCGCCGCGACTCCCTCCAGCCCGTCGAGCAGACGTTGATTGTCCCGCTCGGTCTGCAGCCGGCCGAGGAACCACGTGCCGGCGTTCGACAGCGCCTTGTAATCGAGGTCGACCGGGTTCTGTGTCGCCAGCACCAGACCCAGGCCGAACGCCCGGGCCTGCTTCAGCAGGGTCAGCAGCGGAGTCTTGGACGGCGGGTTCGCCGTCGGCGGCAGATAGCCGAACACCTCGTCCATGTACAGGATCGCCCGCAGGCTGCTGGTGCCGGGCTGCGACCGCATCCAGCCGAGCACTTCATTCAGCAGCAGCGTCACGACAAACATCCGGTCGTGGTCCGCCAGATGGGCGATCGACACAATCGACAGCCGCGGCTTCCCTTCCGGCGTATAGAGCAGTCGTTGCACGTTGAGTGGCTCTCCCTGCATCCAGGCGGCAAACGCCGGTGCGGCGAGAACGTTGTTGATCTGCATCGCCAGTTGCGTCCGGTCCGGACCGGGAAAGAACGTTTCCAGGTCCAGCACGCCGATCTGCCTGACCGTCGGCGCCTGAATCTCCCGGATCAGCCCCGCCAGGTCCACGTTCCGCCCGGCCTGCCAGGCCCGGTCCAGGATGTTCGACAGCAATATGTGCTCCCGGCTGCGCAGCGGGTCGGCGTCGATCCCCAGCAGCGCCAGCAGTCCTGACACGGTGGACGACACCCGCTCCCGCAGCGCGTCGGCGCTGTCCCGCACGGCTGCAGGAGGCGCGTCGAACGACTTGAGCACGCTGACCGGCAATCCGGCGTTGCTGCCCGGCGTGTAGATCGCGAGGTCCGCGGACTGGTGGAGACGGCCGACGCGTTCGGGCGGCTGGTCCCAGGCCGCCA
>CAZWGW010000137.1:0-12629 GCA_964633565.1 uncultured Planctomycetaceae bacterium | reverse complement strand
CGATGAAGCTGGCGATCGAACCCTGGTTCATGAAGTCGTACCAGCTCCCGATCGTGAAGCAGGGGACGTTCATTTTGTCGAAGTGCAGCGAGCAGTCTTCGTCCCGCCAGTAATCGTCGTAGGTGGGATGCCGGAACCACTCTGCCATCAGCGCCCGGTTGTCGGCCGGATTGCGACAGACGTCATCCATGCGCTGAAACCGTTGCGGCCGCGTCGTGCCGCCGATGCGATACCCCTCCTGAAACAGGCTCAGCCCCGTATCGACCATGTACTGGCAGGTGAGGTGCGGCGGCGCGGCCACCGCGAGGAAGTTCTGCGCATAGCCCCCCTGCGAGCTGCCGAACGTGCCGATCTTACCCGTACACCAGGGCTGAGTCGCGAGCCATTCGCAGGTATCGTAGCCGTCTTGGAGTTGGCCCCACGCCAGCGCGCGGTAGCCGACCCACGTCCCTTCGGACAAATACGTCCCCCGGAAGTTGACCATCGCCACGACGAACCCCGACTCCGCCAGCTTCGCCGCGGCCTTTCGTGTCCCCGCGCCGCGCAGATCGGCGTAGCGCTGCTCGAACGCCGCCGGCCAGGGGCCGTCGCCGGGCGGGAAGTAGAGATAGGCCGACAGGTGGTGGCCGTCCCGCATGGGGATCATCACGTGCTTCTCGGTGACGCTGCCGAGGTCGATGTCGGTTTCCGCCAGTGCGGAGACGGAGTCGCTGATCGCGACCAGCAGGACGAGCGATGGGAGGATGCGGTGCATGGGACGGCCTGTCGTTAGAATGATCGGCAAACGTCCGGCATCATACGGTGCCATGTGGGTACATGGCACGGCCACGCGCACTGGTGTGCTCCGAACGGTGGTTCAAGGCCAGAGGGAATCGCGGCGATCATCGCCCGCGAAGTCTACGGGCGTGCAACAACGAATGGTCCAGAGTGGTCACGGTATGCAGGAATCAGGGAAACCATTGCGAACGGTCGTGTATCAATCATTTCGCACCGTCAACGTCCCGCCGTGGATCACGCGCTGCATGCAGACCGTGCAGCGCTGGGCCGGGTCGCAGGGATTTGACTATCGGTTCATAGACGACGCATTGTTCGGGTTCGCGCCGGAGTGGTATCGCGAGAAGGTCTCCCATGACATTCTCCTCGTTTCCGACCTGGCCCGACTGGTACTCGCCCGGGACCTGCTCCGCGAAGGTTACGGCCGCACGATCTGGGTCGACGCCGATGTGGTCGTCTTTGACAGCCAGCGGTTCACGATCGACGTGTCGGACGCCTGCGCGTTCTGCCGGGAACACTGGTTTTTCCCAGCGGGAAACGGCCAGATGAAATGCCAGATGCGCGTCAATAACGCCGTCACCGTTTTCGTCGAGCCCGGTGATTTCCTGGATTTCTACATTCGCGCGTGTGAACTTATCGTGCGGCACAACAGTCAGTTGACCAAGCTTTCGGTCGGCACGCGATTCCTGACGGCCATGCATCAGGTGATGCCGTTCCGATTGATCAATCAGGTCGGTCTGTTCAGCCCGGCGCTGATGGCGCAGTTGGCGCGCGGCGTGCAACCTGTGCTGGACCTGTTCCAGCGTGTGGGCGGGTCTCCCATCTACGCTGCCAATCTGTGTGGTTCGTTTCGGAACACGACGTTCCATGGCGTCCTGATGGAAGATTCGGTCTACAATACCGTGGTCGACAATCTGCTTCGCGCTCCGCCGGGTGCAGAGAATCCGTAGCAACATGGAACGATGGACGATTACAGAGCCGTTCGCCGGGAAATTCCGACGCCGCATCAATTTCGGCGGGCGCCCGTTCTGGTGCATGTTTGACTACTCGGTCTCTCCCGCTCCGGAACATGGCGGTGTCGAGATCACCCTGGCCGATGAGTCTGACGCAGCATCAGCGCAATGGTTCCCGTGGATTCGTCAGGGGATGGTTCGCGGTCTCGATACGGCCCGCCAGCATGGTCGCGAATTCGTCGACGTTCATGTAATCGTCAGGAAAGTCTACACACACCCTGTGGACACGACCGAAAGAGGGTGCGAGTCGTACGGGTTCGCGTTTGTGATAGACGAACTGGGACATCGCGTGGCAAGGGTGCGTGAGCCACGCGTCGATTGACAATTTGCCGGCCCAATGGACTCAGGCGCTTCATTTACTCATCCGCCATCCCCTTCCGCGACGTATCCGGTGCAAAGAGGATCGCGACCATCCCCACCACGTACACCAGGCACGTCACCTGCCCCATCCGGGCATAGTCGCCGCCGTAGTGTTGCATGAGTTGGCCCGTTCCCAGAGTGCCGACGGCCGTGGCGATGCGGCCGAAGTTGAAGCTGACGCCCGTCCCCGTCGCGCGGACTGATGTCGGAAAGAACTCCGGCAGGCAGAGCGGCAGCCAGCCGAAATAGAGCGTGCCGAAGAATCCGATCCCGAACACAAACGCGGGGAACAGTTCATGCCCGGGCGGCAGATAGCGGAACAGCGACCAACTGAACGCCAGTGACGCCAGACTGATCGCGAAGTACGTCAACCGCCGGCCGAAGCGGGCCGCCACCCAGCCGCCGACCAGCGCGCCGACTGCGCCGCCAGCGGATTTCAGCCACTGCGTCCAGGCCTTGAGCGCCGCCAGCGAGTCGGTATCGGTCTTTTCGTCCGGCGTCGCTTTCATCTGCTCGCCGGCAACCTTTCCGGCCCACGGCACCAGCCAGTTGGCGCTCCCCCAGTTCCCCATCATCGGCACCGCCCCCAGCACCATGCCGAGCAGCGTGTAGCGGAGATGCGGTGGCAGGAAAACCGCAACGGCCGGCGATGTTTGACGAGCCGGCGTCGCGTCGGCAACAGCCGCCGCGCGGCGTTTTTTCCAGCGCGGCGATTCCGGCACAGCGAAGAGTACGAACAGGCCCAGCACGACGGCCGCCGCCGTGACCACCAGCACCCACCGCCAGTTATCGGCCGTGATCGGCCGCCAGATCAGCAGGCTGCTCTGCAGGATGAAGCCGATGTTGGCCGACGTCCCCAGCCAGCCGGACAGCATGGGCCGGGACACGTAGGGCCACGCTTCCGACGCCAGCGCCACGCCGTTGGGCCACATCCCGCCGACACCCAGGCACACCAGAAACCACATCACCGTGAATTGCTCCGGCGACGCGACAAACCACGTTGCGGCAGCCAGCACGGAGTAACAGAGAATGCTCCAGCCCATCGCCCTGGCGCGCCCGTATCGGTCCCCCAGCCAGCCGAACAGCAACCCCCCGGCCGCCGCTCCGAGCAGAAACGCGCACACGTATCGTGAGAACCAGAGGCTGACGGCCTTCTAACCGGCATCGAGGCCGAGAAACGACTTGGAGATCTCCCGGCCTGCCAACGGTACGACCGACATGGCCACGCCGGCCCACATCCAGCCCAGAAACGCCGTCGCGACAACGAGCCAGCGCCCGCGGGACGTCAATTCGGCGGCCGGCGTTTCGGGCGTTTCGCGGGACGTGGTCACTGGCAGCTCCAGGTCATCATGAATCGGATTCTGCCGCGCGATTGAGCCGGTCGAGAACGACTTCCGGCAACCGGCCTTGTTCCAGCGCCCGCACGGCCGCGTCGATCTGCGATGGCTCGGAGAAGCCGATCAACGCCGACGACACGCCGGCGTGTCCCAGCACAAACCGCACGGCCGCGTCCGCCAATTCCATCCGGCCGGAGAGCGCATCGCGGAGGCTTGCCGCTCGCTGCACGTCGCGCTGATACAGGTCCAGCGGGAAGAACTTTGTCTGGAGTGTATGCGCGCTCGGCGGTTGCCCTACGAGCGCACCGCCGGCAAAGACGCGGATCGCGAACACACCGATCTGCAGGCGCCGGCAGTCGTCGATCAGGTTTCCGTAGTTCGCTTCCGGAAAGCACTCGTTCACGTCCGCGCCGGCCGACGGATTCAGCAGATTGAAGGGAACCTGGATCGTCGCAAACTCGCCGCTCTCGAGCACGGTCCGCAACGCGGCAGGCTGTCCGAGGGCCGTCAGTCCAAGATGTGCTGCTGTGCCGTCGTGTCGAAGTTCTTCAAGCGCGGCCAGCACGCCACGTGGTCCCAGCACGTCGTCGGCCGTGATCGACGTCGGCTCATCGCCCCGCCGGGCAGTAACGGAGTTGTGCAACTGCAGCAGCGTGACGCGCGACAGCCCAAGCCGCTCCAGGCTGCCCGCGATGGAGCGCCTCACGGCAGCCGGGATGTCGTCCAGGTCCGCGTCGCCCAGGCGGACCTTGGTCGCGACGTGGACCCCGCCGGCGGCATCCAGTTCGCGGAGGGCGCGGCCGAGCGAGCGTTCCGATTCCCCCGCGCCATACCCGGCCGCTGTATCGAACCAGTTGATGCCGGCCTCCAGCGCCCGGGCGACGACGGCCCGCTGGCGTGCCGGATCTCCGGCCGTCATGACGGCCGGTACGGGACCCGCGCCGAACGACAGCGCGGAGACCGGAATGCCGGTGCGGCCGAGGGGGCGATATTGCATGGAGCCATCATGGCGCGAAGTGACCGCGCGGGGAAGCGTCCGCGGTCGACACGTCTCGCCGCACGGACTGGAAATCCGTGCTACGGTGCTTGAGCGCCGCGCTTTTTCGAGGGCAGGAATCCCACGCAGAAGCAGACCAGCATCAGCACCCAGAACGACCAGAACGCCGGATGCCGCCAGTCATGGAAATCGACGCGGTGCGGATGGTCCGGCGTGTTGAAGTACCAGTCGATGAGCAGCTTGCCGCCGATGACCGTCACGAGGTAGTACGCGGCGTCCTCAAATCTCGGGAATCGTTCGAGCAGCTTGATGAAGATCACTGCGGCGAACCGCATCAGGACCACTCCCAGCATCCCTCCGACCAGCACGACCCACAGCTTCGGATGAAAGGCATTCTCGGGGTGGCCGGCCGGAGCGCTCCCGACCAGCGCGATGGCCGCCAGGATCGAATCCACCGCAAAGGCGATGTCGGTCAGTTCAATCACCAGCACGGTCGGCCAGAACCGCGCCCGGCCGGTTTCCGGTGCTTCGCGCGCCGCCACGTCGACGGGCACTCGCTCCTTAATTTCCAGTTCCTGCTGCTCGGGAGTAAGTTGCTCGCCGGTGCGGGCATCCAGCAATTCCGGTTGGCCCTCCGGCGAGACGGCGAATTTCTCTTCGACCTCCTCCTGGGACTCAAAAAACATGTGCTTCACGGCGATGTAGATCAGGTAGCCGCCGCCGATCAGCTTCACGATCCGCCACTTGAGCAGGAACCCGGCCGTCCCGATGGCGATCAGACGGAACACGAACGCGCCGACGAGACCGTAGGTGAGCGCCTTGGGCTGCTGCCGCTTGGGCAGGCGTTTCGCGAGCAGCCCCAGCACGAGGGCGTTATCGATCGAGAGCACTCCCTCCAGGATGATCAGGAGGCCCACAATCGCCAGATCGTGCCAATCGAAGACCTGACCAAACAGTTCAACCGAAGCCAGCATGGAGACGCGGGGATTCCGTGGCGGGGCCGGACAAGTTGCTGAGGGCCGAGCCGCTCATTCGGGGCTCAGCGCGACCGACTTTTAGCAGGTACGCCCCCGCGTTGCCAACCCGCTTCATTCCGCGAGGCGCTGCTGGATCTTCTCCGCCGCCGACTTCGCGGAGAACCGGAGGGGATGGCTCTGGTTCGCGGCCATGCGCTGCAATGTCCGGAACGAGTCGCGCCCTCCCACCTCGGCCAGGACCAGGATGATCTGCGTCTGAGTCGCAATGTCGAGGTTCGGTTTGCGCAGTTGCGCCAGCACCGGCTGCTCGGCGACGATCCCCATCTTCTGCAGCGGATACGAAACACTGGCGGCATGCTCCCTGACCGTCAATCGTCTGGCCAGAACCTGGGCGGCCTGCTTTGTGCCGAGCAGGCCGATCGTTTCCACCACGTGCGTCTGCACCAGCACGTTTTCATCGTCGAGCAGCGGTTCCAGCCGGTCCAGGTCGTCCGCGGACGCCCATTTGCGCAGCGCTGTCGCGACGAAGAACCGCCCGCCGCCATGTTCGACGTCGAGGTGCTTGAACAGCGCGTCCGCCACGGCGGCATCCGGCCCGGTGGCGTCGCCATGCGCCAGAAAACTGATCGCCTGCTGCCGGCGGATGTCGTCGTCTCCTTTGAGGAATTCGAGCGCCTCCTCGACGGTCTCAGGGACGATCCTGGTCGCCGTTGGCCGTTGCGGCCGGTCCGGTCCGTCCGGCGTTGACGGATTCGGCGCGGGAGCAGTCGGCAGCGGCTCCGCGACATCGAGTCCCGGAGGCTCGGCCGGCATCAGTTCAGACGGCGCCGACACCTGTGGATCGGACGCCGCGACGGGACCCGGTTCCGTCTCGGACCCGGTTTGAGGTGCGCTCGAACTGCTCTCCGGCCCCGTCTCCGGTGTCGACGGCTGAGCGGTCTCGGCCACGAAGAACGGATACAGCAGGGCCTTGTCGTCGCCGTCTTCGAGCATTCGCTCGCCGGGGTCTTCGTCCTCGTACTCCACCTGGCCCGTCATCACGGCGCCGTACAGCAGCACGCCTTTGAGCCCCACCGCCAGATCGTCCTCCGGCGCAAGCTTGCCGGCCACGACGCGTTGCGCGGCTCCCCATGCGAGGTGCGCCAGCGTCCCTTTCGCCTCCTTGTCAAACTTGCGGTATTCCGGCACGTGCACCACGAACGCGCATTTCCCCTCCCGCAGCTCGCACCACGTGACGTACTTGCCTCCGGAGAGCTTCAGCACGGTGTCCGTCTGCGTGAAGAACGCCTCATCGAGCGCCTTCATCTCATCGGCAAACTGCCGGGCCAGTTCGCGGGCCTCCGCACTGTTGCCGTGTGCATAGCCGTCGTTGTCGGAAACGACGCGGGATTCCGCGGCCGAAAGCTCCGCCTGTCCAGGGACGCCGGAGGCCTGGACGTCCGCGTCGTTGTCGGCGACGTCCGTCTTGCTGAGCGACAGGCCCACGATGCCGACGGTCAGCCACACGCCCGTCACGGCAAGGCTGAAGTAGCCCAGAATCAGCCCGGCCAGGGAGAGCCCGCTGCCGGTGAGCGCGCCCTTTGCCCGACGGCACTGAGAGTAGCCGATGTGTCCCGTAATGACGGCCGGGATCGATGTGAACAGTGACAGGTAACAGGCGCAGATCAGCGGGACGGACACCGCGCCGAGGATGAGGCTGACGATCGACAGCACCGACACCTGCGGCGCCGCGGGGCGCGGCCGAGCGACACTGCGGGCGGTGGGGACGTGATCCGGCCGGGCACCGGCACTTTGACCGGGAATGTGATGCGTCATGTCACGGTTCCGGGAGGCGGATCGCGTTCATCCGACAAGTGCAGGAATTGGGCCTATGGGGCCTCATGCGCGGGCTTTGATGTTGCGCTGTGTGCGATTTTTCGGGAGAATGTCATCACCCGGGGCGTAATTCAGGAGATCGGACTTCGACGTCACTCAGCCCCTCGCTTACGCTTCGGGTTACGAAGTCAAACGCCGCCTGCAAAAGGCGCAACATCAAAGTGCGCGGGTTGGGACCACGCTCGGCCGCCTAAGGCAGCGCCGCCGCCGGCTCCCGCCCGAGGCTGGCCTGTGCCGTCGTCGTGCCGGTCGCCTGGATCCGGATGCGTTCGTTATGCGATCGGATTTCGAAGTAGCGGTCGGCGAGGTTGAGACGCAACTGGTAGTAGCCGCCGCCATTGCTGAACTGACTCGACTCGGCCGCCGTGCGGCCGGTTTTCTTGTCGAGCGCCAGCAGGTCGATTTTCATGTATCCGGACTGAATCTTTTCCACGGCAACGTACCGGTAGCTGAGAAAGACGAGCAACGGGGAGTGCCCGAACTGCGACAGCAACAGGTTCTGGTTTTCGACCTGCTTCTGCCAGGCGAGTCCGCGACCGTCGCGGGGGAGTGCGAACACGGTGCCGTTGATCCGGACCGCCGGCTGGTTGACGTGCGAGAACTGGCTGTTCTTGAGGTGGTCGATCAGGACGTAGACGTTTTCCGCGTCGGCGACGGCGTGGATCTGCGAGCCGGACTTGACGAGGTCGGCCGGGATGTTGCCGAGCGGTGTGACCTCTCCACTGTCCAGATCGATCAGGTGGCACGCAGCCGATTCGTCGAGCACCAGCAGGCTGTGGTCGTCGAGCAGGGCCAGCCGCGACCGCCTGTCGACGTCAAGCGCCCAGACCCTGTCGCCGTTTGCCGGGCGGACGCAGGCAATGGACAGACGTTCCTGTTTTGTGCGGAGCACGGACCTGTCGCGCGAATCTGCGTCGATGAGGATCAACCCCTGCGGCCGCAGGGCGATGGCTTTCCGGATTCGAGCGGGGAGTTCCGGGAGGTCCAGCGGCCGGCCGTCGACAGCCCGTACGGCGTACGGCTCCGCCCCGCCCCGCGGCACCACGTAGATTGTCTGCGCGTCGCCGCAAATGACCGTCTGGGGCGCGATGCCGCGCCGTCGCCAGAGCGGTTCACCCGTCAGCGGATCGAGGAGCACGAATTCACCGCGTCCATAACAGGCCACATATCGCGGCGTCGCGAGCGCCAGCATCCCGGTCGCCGGCTCGGCGCGGGCGAGGCCGGCCTGTGAAATGAAGCTGGCGGAGGTGTGCAGCACCTCAATCCCCGGATCAAAGATCTGCCGTGCATGGACGTTGACCGCCCGGTCGGACACGGGTTGCGACCACAGCACGCGCTGATCGACGGCCGACAGGGCGTGCAATACGCCATTATACACCACTACGGCGCGCAATCCGTCCGCCAGCACGGCCACTGCCTCACCATACGTGTTGGCTTGCGCCGACCGCAACGGGACGGGCCACCGCGCGGCTTCGTCGTCTGTGCCGATGATTGTCAGCAGCCGGAGTTGCGGGTCGAACTGGAACCGGCGCGACCGGAAGAACTCCCGGTCCCCCTGCTCAATCACGGATTCCTGCCCGTAAACCTGGTTGTATTCGGTGCGCATCCGGACGACTTCAAATTCCTGGTCCGTCCAGACGCCGACGGCCGGCGGCTGCAGCAGGTCGCGACTGGCACGACCTGTTTCGAACGCATTGCGCGCTTCCTGGGCGGCCGTCCACTCGGCCAGCGACACTTCTCCCAGCGCCTCGAGCTGCTGGAAACACCGCGCGGCCTCCGCAGGCTGGCCGAACTCGAGCAGCATCTCGGCCAGTCGCAAGACGGCGCGGGCGGTCGTGTGCGGGTCCGGGTCCGCGGCGAGGCGTCGCAGGCGGACTTCGGCGCCGGCGAAGTCGCGCGCTTCTGCAGCGGCGTCGACCAGCGCCCAGACGAGCGGTCGAGCCGCCGGATGGAAATCACACAGACGCTCGACCCGCCATTGCCGTTCGCGCGACTGGCCCAGCGCCGTCTGCACCGCCTCCTGCACACGCCGGTCGATCTGCTCCCGCACGCCCGGCGGGGCGGCGCGCCACAGGTCCATAAGTCGCCCCGCGAGAAAACTGTCCAGTTGCAGGATCAGGTCTCCGTCCGTCACCGAGGTTTCCGGGGAATGTTGTGTCAACTCCCAGAGTGCGTCGAAGGCCCCGGCAAGATCGCCCCGATGTTGCCTGCGTTCGGCATCAAGCCGCCCGAGTTCCAGGCGATCCGCGGCGCTTGCGGCGAGCGGGACCGCACGGCCGAACTCGACGTCGTGCGCTCCCAGGTTGGTCCGCGCGATCGCGATCAGGCATGCGAGCGTCAACTGCTGGTGGCGTTTCGGCAATTCGCTGTCGGTTGCCGGCGCGCCGGGGTTCGCGGCATCGAGCGCCTGCAGCCCGGCTGCGTAGTCGCCGGCCATCATCCGCGATTCGGCCTCCCGGACGGCGGCCCACAGGTCAAGGGGGTCGCGCGCCCGTCGCTCGGCAATCTGCCGCTCCACCGCCAGGCGCTGCTCGAATCCGGCCAGCGCCAGGGGACTCAACGAAACCAGCGTCCCTTCATGCAGGGCCAGGTTTCCCAGCGGGGACGACTCACGCGGGAGGTGCATTCGCGACGCCACGCGGCCGTCAACGAGATCGATCGTCCACAACTCCCCCGCTTGCAGGGGCAGGAAGAGGTGCTCGCGGGACAGGATTCCCCGCCCCGACGGGGGACCGTCCCGGTCGGACAATTCCACGTTCCACAGGGTTTTTCCAGCATCGACCAGCGACAGCGCCCGGACAAAATCGCGGCCCACCACGACCACGGCGCCATTGGAGGCGCCGGCCACGTACAGCGCCGACCCCTTCTCCAGTTGCCACAGGACGTTGCCCGTGAGCGCATCCAGGCAGATCAGCCGCGGCTGGTCCTGGCCGGTCTCGTCAGGCTGTTCCGGGGGGGTGAACACGACCCGCCCGTCGACCAGGATCGGCGCGGCAGAACACCAGCGCTGATTGAGCGGCTGCAGTGAGTTCATGGACATGCCCGCCCCGTGGCGCGATTGCGCCTGCCGTGCGGCGTAACGCTGCGCCCACAGGATGCGGTGCGTCTGCCGATCGAGTGCCACCAGCCACCCGGTGCCGGTCGGGCAGACGATCATGCCGGCATTGACGGCCGGCTGACATTCCCACATCCGTCGCACGAAGTCCACTTCGACCTTCGCCGAGACATTCGCCAGCGGCTGGGTCCAGAGCAGTTCGCCGGTCGCCGGCGCGAGCGCGTACAGCCGGATCTCATTGTCGTGTTCGCCGACGGCGAACAATTCGCCCCCGTCCGCCACGGGAGGGCCGAAGAAGTACGTCCCCGCGAGCGGCGGATCAAAGGCCTCGTGCATCTGCCGTCCGCCGACTTCCCACAGCGGCCGGCCGCTCTGGAAATCAAACGCGACGATCTGGTTCGTCGACCAGTCCCGATCATACGGATCCTGGACCGACGGACTCCGTCCCCCCCACCAGTAGTTCGACTGCGCCATGATCGCCTGCTGCTCGATCGAGTACAGCCGGTCGCCGTCACTGCTGAGCAGACCGTGGACGCCGTCCCGGAACAGCAGTCCCGTCATCTGGTGCTGGTCAAACTGGTTGGCGCCGTATTCGGCAATCATCGGCCGCAGCATCTGAACGGGGACGGTGGGACTGCTGTCCCCGGCCTCACCGGACAACAGGCGTTCGGCGGACACGCCCGGCGCCGTTTCCCACAACAGGCGGCCGGACTGCACGTCCGCGACCGCGAGGCCCCGCAGCGTACGGAACGCTACTTTCCCATCGACGACAATCGGCACAAACGACGGAATCCCCGCCCGCTGGTTGTCCGACAAGTCGAGCAGCAGGTCGTCGATCTGGCGGCGGATCGCAAAGCGATGTGTGAGCGGCTGCGACCAGCGTTCCAGGAGCAGCGGCTCCCCGTCAGCCGAAACGCCAGAGCGGGTCGCGTTGCCGCCGAACATCATCCAGTTCGTGAGCTGTTGCGCGGGCGCGGCCTGCAACGGCGTCTGCGCCGCGAGCCAGTCGCGCAGCGACGATTTGCCGTTGGCCGCGACGAGCGAGGTGCCAAGCGGCGCCTCTCCCAGCACGGCGATCAATGCCTGCAGCGCCTCCGTGCGACCCGCCTGTAGAAATGTGTAGGCCGCCTTGGTGCGCCATTCGGCGTGGTCAGTTAACGGCGGCCGCGCATCCCACAGCCGCTCGTACCACGGCGCAGCCAGTGCAAATTCGCCGCGGTCGAAATACGACGCGGCGATCGTCTCGGCACAGCGGTAGCCGGCTTGCGTGTGAAAGTACCGCTTCGCGACCTGCACCAGGGGCGAACTGCGAGTCGCCCCCCCTGCCTCGTCCAGCAGGCGCTGCGCGAGCCCGTCGTTCTGCGTGCGGTAGTCGGCGCGTCCTTCCGGCGGCAGCCGTCCGATCCGTGCCTCGGCCTCCGATTGCAGCGAGACCCACCGACCGTCAGCACGCAGCCACAGCGTGTCCTCCGGCAGGTCGATCACTTCCTGCAACAGCCTCGTTGCGTCGTGCCAGCGCCCTTCGCCCGCTGCGGTCTCGGCCATGGTCAGGGTCTTGACGTATTTCGGGACCGAGGCCGCCCGGCCGTCAACCAGATCGCGCGCCTGGCGCTCAGCTTCCTCGGCGGTCTCGCCTGACTCCCCGGTCCCGTCTTCCTTCTGTCCCTTGCCCCCGAGGATGCCCTTGAAAAACTCCGTCACCGGATTCGCAGCCGGCGGGTCATCGGCCTGCTGCTCCTGTTGCCCGGCGGGCGCCTCCTTTCGCTCCTGCGCGGCAGCCGGTGCAGCGGCCAACACAAGACCAGCCAGGCTCGCGGCAACCCCTCCGACGCGGCCCCGCACACGGCGTGTCGACCGCCGGCCGCAGACGCTCCCGCGCCGGCTGGTCCGGATTGATTCGAAGCATCCGGGCGAATCTGCGAAGCAAAACGTGGTCTTCATCAATCCGCCCTGTCAATTGACCTGGAGTCCACCCGCTCCCGCGTGGTGCGCGACTCGCGGTGCGAACGGCCGGCATGCCCTTCCCCCAAGTATAGCCTGCCAATGGACATTGCACACGCCGGGCCAATTCACGACACTCACCGGTGCTTGATGTCGACGACTGTGCGCGGCGTGGCGGCGGGACTTCGGGCAGACCGAGGGCGATGAGTACGGACACCAACAAACGTGTGCTGGGGCCGTTCGAGCTTGCGGACAAGCTCGGCGTCGGCGGGATGGGCATTGTCTACCGCGCCACGTACC
>CAZWGW010000136.1:0-12660 GCA_964633565.1 uncultured Planctomycetaceae bacterium | reverse complement strand
GGCCGATCGAATCCGGCGTGATATCGAGCGGCGATATTGTGATCGGTCGTGCCGCCGGTATAATCGGCCCAATCGATTCGTTGCGCATTCTCGCGAGCAACGCGGGCTGCATCGAAACCCCAGGCTTGCGTTCAAGTTATGCAGCTCATGCTCTCCGCCCTCCGCCGCCCGCTGACCGTGATGGTCCTCATCGTCGCGGTCGGCCTGGGGGCCTTCATTGCCGTCGGGGGCTCCGTCTGCGAGCAAGTCGGCATCCCCTATCCGCCGGGGCTTCCGAAGGGGATGGAAGTCGACATCTTCCCGAGCCTCAACCTGCCGGTGATCTACGTCTGCCAGCCCTACGGCGGCATGGACCCCGCGCAGATGGAAGGCTTCCTCACCAACTATTACGAGTACCACTTCCTGTACATCAGCGGCATTCACCACGTCGAGTCGCGGAACATCCAGGGGATGTCGCTAATGAAGCTGCATTTCCATCCTGGCACCAACATGGCGCAGGCGATGGCGGAGACGATCAACTACGTCAACCGCTCGCAGGCCTTCATGCCGCCGGGGACCGTCTCGCCGTTCGTGATGCGGTTCGACACCGGCAGCGTGCCGGTCGGCTACCTGGTCCTCTCCAGCGAGACGCGGACGATCGCCGAGATCCAGGACCTGGCGCTGTTCCGGGTGCGGCCGCGGTTTGCCAGCCTGCCGGGGGTCTCCGCGCCGCCGCCGTTCGGCGGTGCGCAGCGCACGGTCGTGGTGACGGTCGACCCGCAGCGGCTGGAAGCGTACGAAATGGCGCCCGAGGAAATCATCACGGCGCTGGTCAAAGGGAACACGATCAGCCCTTCGGGGAACATCCCGATCGGCGACAAGTATCCGATCGTCCCGGTGAATTCGGTCGTGCGCGACGTGCAGGAACTGTACAGCATTCCGATCCGCCCCGGCCGCGATACGGTCTACCTGCGCGATGTGGCGAAGGTTGCGGACTTCATGGATGCCCCCACGGGCTACGCGCTGGCGAACGGCCGGCGGGCGGTCTACATCCTGGCGACCAAGCGCGCGGATGCGTCGACGCTGAGCGTCATCAACAACATCAAGAAAGCGCTCCCGGACATGCAGGCGGCGCTCGGCGCGGAGGCACAGGACATCAAGATCAGCTTCGAATTCGACCAGTCCCCCTATGTGACGCGGGCCGTGTCGAGCGTCGTGAGCGAAGGCGTGCTCGGCGCGCTCCTCGTCGGGCTGATGATCCTGCTGTTCCTCCGGGACTGGCGGAGTTCGCTGGTGGTGGTGCTGAACATTCCACTCGCACTGACGGCCGCCGTCGTCGCGCTGTGGATCACCGGCCAGACGATCAACCTGATGACACTCGGCGGTCTGGCACTGGCCATCGGCATCCTCGTCGACGAGGCCACCGTGGCGATCGAGAACATTCACTCGCACCTGGCGCGTGGCAAGCCGCTGGCGGTGGCCGTGCGCGATGGGTCGGCCGAGACGGCGATCCCGCGGCTGCTGGCGATGCTCTGCATCCTGGCGGTGTTTGTGTCGTCGTTCTTCATGGAGGGGGCGGCGCAGGCGCTGTTCGTACCGCTCTCGCTCGCCGTCGGCTTTTCGATGCTGGCGTCGTACCTCCTGTCGAGCACGTTCGTGCCGGTGATGTGCGTGTGGATGCTGCCGAGAGTTGAGAGTGGAGAGCGGAGAGTGCAGAGCGAAGGGCAGCCGTCAGCGGTCAGCCGTCAGCATTCAGGGTTTGACCAGATACGCAGGGCGTATAAGACGGTGCTGGCGCGATTCGTGGCGCTGCGGTGGATTGTGGTGCCGGCGTATCTCGCGGTCAGCCTTGGCGGAGTGGCGGTTGTGGGGTCGCTGCTGGGACGGGAAATCTTCCCGGTGGTCGATGCGGGGCAGTTCCGCCTGCGGCTGCGGGCGCCGGACGGGTCACATATCAATTTCAGCGAACAGGTCGCAAAGGATGCGCTGGCGCTGATCGCCGATGAGGTGGGTCCGGAAAACGTTGAGCTGACGCTCGGCTACGTCGGCGCGATTCCTTCGAGTTACCCGATCAACGGCGTTTATCAATGGTCGCGCGGCCCGGAGGAGGCGATCCTGCTGGTCGACCTTGACGACGAGAGCGGCGTCGAGATCGAAAGTCTGAAAGAGACTCTCCGCGCCAGGTTTGCGAAGGAGCTTCCGGGCATGCGGTTTTCGTTCGAGCCGGCTGACATTACCAATGAAGTCATGAGCTTCGGCGCACCGACGCCGGTGGAAATCTCGGTCAACGGACCCAACTTTGCAGAGACACGGGCGTTCGCACAACAGGTCCACGCCGAATTGGCGCAAGTCGAAGCGCTCCGCGACCTGCAGTACGGTCAGTCGCTCGACTATCCGACAATCGAAGTCAACGTCGACCGCGAGCGGGCGGGACTCGCCGGATTAACGCCCGCCGATGTCTCCCGGTCGCTTGTCACGGCCACCTCGTCGAGCCGGTTCGTCGTGCCGAACTTCTGGGCCGATCCAAAATCGGGGATCGCCTACCAGGTGCAGGTGGAAATCCCGCGGCCGGTCGTCCGGGCGATCGACGGCGTGCAGATGGTCGGGTCGACTGAGGACCTGGGGCGAATTCCACTGAAGCGCACCGCAGAGGGTCAGGTGCTCGTCCGCGACGTCGCCAACCTGGCCCCCGGCACGATGCCCGGTCAGTACGACCGCTACAACATGCGGCGGCAGGTGACGATGACCGCCAATATTGCCGGCGCCGACCTTGGAACCGTCGGCGAACAGGTCGCCGCAGCGCTCGCCCGGGCCGGCGAACCTCCGGCCGGGATGAAGGTCGAAGTCCGCGGCCAGATCCCCCCCATGCAGGAGATGCAGAACGGCCTGACGATTGGTCTCGGACTCGCCATTCTCATCGTCTTCCTGCTGCTGGCGGCGAACTACCAGTCGATCCGGCTCTCGCTGGCGACCGTTTCCACCGCGCCGGCCGTTGTGCTCGGGGTCGTGCTGACGCTGCTGGTGACCCGCACCTCGCTCAACATCCAGTCGTTCATCGGGGCCATCATGGCGATCGGGGTGGCGATGGCGAATGCCATTCTGCTCGTGACGTTCGCGGAGCAGCGGCGTCGACAGAGTGACCCGGACGCTGCAAGCGTCCGGGTCACGGCGCAGGCCGCCGCTGTGGAGGGGGCGGGGAGCCGCCTGCGCGCGATCCTCATGACCAGTTGCGCCATGATCGCCGGCATGTTGCCCATGGCGCTCGGACTGGGGGAAGCCGGCCAGCAGAACGCCCCGCTGGGCCGGGCTGTGATCGGCGGCCTCGTCGCAGCGACGGCGGCCACGCTGTTCGTGCTGCCGTGCGTGTTCGCGATGATTCAGGCACGGGTCCGGACGGCGTCGGTGTCGCTCGATCCGGGAGACCCGGCGAGCACGTACTATTCAGCGGAGCAGGGGGCGACAAGGGGACATGTATGACGCGGCTCTTGAGCGTAACGAGAATCTTTCGGCGTGCAGCAAAGATTGCAAATTGCAAATTGCAAATTGCAAATTGCAAATCTGTCGGTCCTCGAGCGCTCGTGAGGACGCGGGATACCCGCATTGGCCATTTTGCAATTTGCATTTTGCAATTTGCGTTTTGCAATTCCCTTCTCGCCATCGCGATCTTGCTCCCTGGTTGCGACCATTCGGCCGCGGCACCGGGGGCGCAGAGCGAATCCGCGGCCGTCGATCGCGTCACGGCCGGCCCGCCGCAGCGAAAGGACCTGCGGCTGACCACCACGCAGCCGGCGCGGATCGCCGCGTTTGAAGAAACGACGATCGTCTCGCGGATCAGCGGCTATGTGGCCGAGGTGCTGGTCGATATCGGCGACCCGGTGAAGAAGGACCAGCCGCTGCTGCGGATGGCCGTGCCGGAAATGCAGGACGACGTCAACCAGAAACAGGCGCTCCTGGCGCAGGCGGAGGCCGAGGTCGGCCAGGCCACGGCTGACATCGAAGCAGCGAAAGCAGCGGCTGAGTCGGCCGGCGCCCAGGTGGCCAAAGTCGAGGCGGGCATTGCCCGCGCGAGCGCCGAATGTGAATACTGCCAGACCGAGTACGAACGGGTCGAGGCGCTGGGCCGCTCGGTGACGCAGGAGATCGTGTCGGCGTGGAAAAACAAGCTGCGCGCCGCCCAGTCCGCGCAGCAGGAGGCCGCCGCCGCCGTCGAGGCGGCGCGCGCGGTGCAGCGCGAGAGGGAGGCCGGAATCCGCAAGTCCGAGGCGGACCTCGCCGCGGCCAAAGCGCGGCACAAGGTGGCCGCGGCCAACCTCGCCTACGCGCAGACGATGCTCGCCTACGCCGAAATCAAGGCCCCGTATGAGGGCGTCGTGACGAAACGGAACGTCGACACGGGACACTATCTCCAGCCGTCTGCCCTCGGGGAACGGCCGCTGCTGGTCGTCGCCCGCACCGATCAGGTCCGCATCTTCGTTGACGTGCCCGAGCTGCTGGCCGGATACGTCGACAGCGGCGAGCAGGGAGATGCCGTGTCAGTCCACATTCAGGCGCTCCCCGGCAACGACGTGACGTCCCCCATCACGCGGACCAGTTGGGCGCTCGATCCGGCCAACAACTCGCTGCGCACGGAAGTCGACTGCCGCAACCCCGGGGGGACGGTACGGCCGGGAATGTACGCCACGGCCACGATCGTGCTGGAGGAGCGACCCGGCGCGCTGACACTGCCGGCCTCCGCGATCGTCCGCGACGGAACGCAAACGCTCTGCTGCGCGGTGCGCGACGGCAAGATCGTGCGCCTCCCGCTCCAGCTCGGGATTCGGGCGGGGGATGACGTGGAAGTGCTGTCGGGGCTGGAACCGTCGGACGTGGTCGTGCTGCTGCGGGCCGACGCGCTCAAGGATGGGCAGGCGGTGGAAGTGATCGAACCCGAGCAGAAGAAGTAGCGCTGTGATGCAGAATGTGCCGTCGGACGAAACCGGCGAACATCCAACCGCTCCATGGAAGACCAACGGAATGCACCCGCATCAGCGACCACCGTTCCGCTTGAAGTGCCGGGCGGGAGTGATCGACGCGCCGGCGCGTACGACGCGCTACCACACCGCCTGAAACGCGAAGTCGGCGTCTTCGCGGCAACCATGCTGGGCCTGGGTTCGATCATCGGCACCGGCGTCTTCGTCAGCATCGGGATTGCCGTCGACGTCGCCGGCGCGGGCGTGCTGCCGGCGATTCTGCTCTCCGCGATCATCGCGACGTGCAACGCGCTGAGCAGCGCACAACTCGCCGCGAGCCATCCGGTGAGCGGCGGCACGTATGAATACGGCTACAAGCACCTGACGCCGGCGCTCGGGTTCACGGCGGGATGGATGTTCCTGTGCGCCAAGACCGCCTCGGCCGCAACGGCCGCGCTGGGGTTTGCCGGCTATGTCGCCACGACACTCGGACTGCGCGACGGCCTGCTGATCCCGGTCGCGGTTGCCACTGCCGCCGTGCTGACGGGCATCGTGCTCACGGGTTTGCGCCGGTCGAGCCGCGTCAACCTCGTGGTTGTGGTTGTCACGCTGACGGCGCTGATTGCGTTCTGCGGGGCCGGCGCGCCGGTCGTTTTCGGATCGGTGGGACGCCTCGTGCCGTCGTGGTTCGGGGAGGGTGCAGCGGGATCGGGCGCGGCCGCCGTTTTCCACGCGGCCGCGCTGATGTTCGTCGCCTTCACGGGCTACGGCCGGATTGCGACGCTGGGGGAAGAGATCCGCGAGCCGAAGCGCACGATTCCGCGGGCCATTGCCGTGACGCTCACGATCTCGGCACTCCTCTACCTGGGCGTGGCCGCCGTGCTCGTCTGTCTGCCGGGTGCTGCCCCGGCGATGTCCGCGGGAAGCGCCGCCGCGCCCCTGGAAATCGCCGCGCGGCGGCTGGGCGCGCCGGTCGTGCCGTGGCTGGTCGGCATCGGGGCGATGACGGCCATGCTGGGGGTGCTGCTCAATCTGATCCTCGGCCTGTCACGCGTCCTGCTGGCGATGGGCCGCCGCGGGGACACCCTGGCCCAATTGGCACTCCTCAACGCGTCGCAGACGACGCCGTACGTGGCCGTGATGGTCGTGGGGCTGGCGGTCGCCGGGCTGACGCTGATCGGCAGCGTGAAGACGACGTGGTCGTTCAGCGCCTTTACGGTGCTGATCTACTATGCGATCACGAACCTGGCGGCGCTGCGGATGCCGCGTGAGGAGCGCCGATACCAGCCGGCCGTTGCGTGGGGAGGTCTTGCCGGCTGTCTGTTCCTCGCGTTCCAGGTGGAGTGGCGCGTGTGGCTGACGGGGCTGGCGCTCATCGCCCCTGGGCTGGTGTGGCACCTGATTGCACAGCGGCGCGGCCGCGATCGTACAACCGACGCATGAATGCGCGACTCACCGTGCACGAACGGCCGGATTTCGGCAAACCGCGAAGCAGCCACTTGCCGCGGGCCGAATTGGCACACACTGTGCGGTCCCGGCGCGCCGCGCCGTGGAGCCTGGTGCACATTGCAACGACGCACGCGAGAAACAACTCCGACGGGACAAGGCGGGAGACATACGCAAGTCCTTGCCGCAAGCCCGAATCCTGACCATATCGACACACTCGCAACAAAGTCCCTCACCAGTCGGCGATTCAGTGAACGCCGACCTCAATCCGGCACGCAGGCTGCATCCGTGATGAAACCAGATCGGCGCGTTTTTCATCGAAACAGTGGTCTCCCTGGCGGTATGATAGACATGTTGCCGGAGTCGCGGTCATGTACGCCGTTCGACCAGTTCAGTCCCTGCTGACGCACGCCTTGGCGGTTTGCCTGTGCGCCGGCAGTCTGGCGCCCGCCGCGGTGTTCGCGGAGGCAGGCTCGGTCGATGTGCGTCAGGTCGCGCCCGGCATATGCTGCTGCGGGACGGCGGACGGCCGCTGCTGCGGCCAAGGCTGCTGCGCGGCCCCGACCCCCGTGCCGGTCCGGCAGCCCCCGCTGCGTGCGCCGTCGTCGCCGCGCCCCGATCTGCTGGCGCTGACGGCCGCGGCCTGGCATGGATCGGCCGCCGTCCCCCCTGTCCGCTCCGTGCGTCCTGATTCGGACCGCGCGTTTCTCGCTTCCCCCGTTCCATCGCTCCAGCAGGCGGCTGTGCGGATCAACATCTAGGAGTCAGCACGCTCCCGGTGCGCGCCGGATGCGGCGCGCCGTCTCGTGTTCTAGCTGAGACACTTTCGCGCCCGGCGGGGACGTCCACGTGCAGGACGCCCGTCACAAGACCCGTTGGTTCGCCAACGATTGCCGCCCGGCGCATACCCACCATCAACTGGAGCGCTTCCATGAACAAGCTCATTGCCATCACCGTTACAGCCCTGTCATTGCCACTGTTCGCTGCTGACGTCGCTCGCGCGGATCATCGCGGCCGCTGCTGCTGCCCGTGTGCACCTGTCGTGCAGGCGCCCTGCGTCCCCGCTCAGGTGACCCCGCCGGCCGCTCCGGCAGAGGGAACGACGCAGCAGAGCCAGTCGGTTGAGCCGCAGGCCGGCCCACCCGTCGCGCCGCAGACCGGCACGACCACGCGCAGCTACTCGTATCAGCCAGCCCCGGCGTACCGGGCGGCGCCGCCACGGCGTGCTCCGTTCAATCCCGAACAGCGGCTGCACCCGTCGAACCGCTTCGTGTGGTGAGACGAGCGGAGTGCGGTCGTTGATGCGAGGTCGTTGTTGTGGACGGGTCTCCCGACCCGTCCACTCCGTTAACCGCAGGTCTCACGCGAGAGGGAGACCTGCGGTTCTGCGTTCGGCAGCGGCGGAGCGTCGCGTCAATCAGCGCGAGCCAACAGTTGAACCAGCGCGACCCGCAACCGACGCGGACCAGAGCCGCTGCAGTTCCGCGAGGCCGCCGTCGATCGCATAGACCTCCCGCAGGGCGGAATCGCAGTCCTTGTCCAGCGTGCGATCGACGAACTCCAGCAGCCGCTGTTCTCCCCCCTGTTGCTGCAGATAGTCGACGAGCGAGAAACTGATCGCATAGACCAGGTCCGCCTCCAGGCTCTGCATCGGATTATCCAGCGTCAGGAAGCGGTCCAGCGTCGGCAGCGAGCCGGCCGTCCGGGCCGTCTCCAGGACGGCCAGCCGGCGTTGCTGGAGGTCCGCGGTCTCGGCCGTCATCGCCAGGCCTTCGTTGAGCCAATGGGGCAACTGACGACCGGGGAAGCGGTCGGCGAGCACGACGTGCGTCAACTCGTGGGGGAGCGCATTGGTCCGCCAGTCGGCGGCGTCCGCGCGCAGGTCGATTCGGCGAAAGACGATTCGCTCCTCATCGGCCGTGATCGTCGTGCAGCCGACCGAGGGCGAAGTGCCGGGACCGAAGACGCGGCCATACTCAGCGACGTCGGCGTGCACGACAACAGCGCACTTCGGCTGCCACGTTTCTGGTTCTTCATCGTCACCGAGCCACCGCTGCGACAACGCACCTCTCAGGTTTTCGCAGCGATGGGCGAGTCGGGCGCTGTCCTGATGACTCAGCCGGCTCCAGATACTGAAGTTGGCGGTCTCCACGACCTGCCAGCCCCCCCGTGCGCGGCACGCGCAGCCGCGGCAGTCAGCGCACCCCGCACACGTCGGCTGGTCTGCAGCGGACGTGGTTAATCCGGGAACTGCCGTGAGTGTAACCGTCAGTGCAGAGGCAAGAAGAAGACACGATCGCAATCGAGAACTCCCAAGGCCCCTGTTGCGGAACAATCCCGCGGGGGCCTAATTCAAGGTCCGTGCCAGTCTCGGCGATCGACGACGCCAAACCCGCACGAAGGGATTCAACCGGCGAGGAGGCAAGCACTTGCGCGGCAGTCAAGATCCACGTTCGGGGCGGCAAACCAGCCTGTTCTGCCCAAACAATCCGCAGTGATTGCCGCGAGTTTCGACACGGGCTCCGTGACACGAACAACGGCGTCGTCGGGACGGCTTTGCGGTTGCCGTCGGACTCGTCGCGCCCATAGCGCATTTCGATATCGAGAAACGTTGACGCGTCCGGTCGAACGGCTATCCTGCCGCAGGTAACCGTGGTTACAAGCGAAGGAGCGGCCGCATGGTCGAGGCAGCCGAAGGGGCACACGGAACAGCGGGCCATGCCGCTGCAGCGCCGGCGACACACGCCCCACCGTATACGCTGCGGCAACTGACGGCCTATTTCCTCAAGCTCGGGGCCGTCGGCTTCGGCGGGCCAGTCGCGCTCGTCGGCTACATGCACCGCGACCTCGTCGAGCAGCGCCGCTGGATTACGGAAGCCGATTACAAGGAGGGGATCACGCTGGCGCAGCTCATGCCCGGCCCGCTGGCGGCGCAGCTCGCGATCTATCTGGGCTACGTCCACTACGGCGTCTGGGGGGCGACGCTGATCGGCGTCGCGTTCGTATTGCCGTCGTTTCTGATGGTCGTCGCGCTGGGGTGGGCCTACCTCGCCTATGGCGGCCTGCCGTGGATGCAGGCCGTGTTCTACGGCGTGGGGGCCAGCGTCATCGGTATCATCACCCTGTCGGCGTACAAGCTGACTCGCAAGACGATCGGCACAGACCGGTTGCTGTGGAGCGTGTACATCGTCAGCGCCATCGCCACGATCATCACGGAAACGGAAAGCGTGTGGCTGTTTCTCGGCGCCGGCCTGATCGTCTGGGTCGCCCGGGCACGGCCGAAGCGCGCCGCTCCTCCGGCGGTTGCGAGTGCCGTCCTGCTGCCGCTCGGCGCGTCGTGGCCGGGCTGGAGCGCGACGCAGGCCGACGTGCTGCTGAAGATCGGGCTGTTCTTCACCAAAGCAGGGGCGTTCGTGTTCGGCAGCGGGCTGGCCATCATTCCGTTCCTGTACGGCGGGGTCGTCAAGGAATACGGCTGGCTCGACGACCACGAGTTCCTGGATGCCGTCGCGGTGGCGATGATCACTCCCGGGCCGGTGGTGATTACGGTCGGCTTCATCGGTTTTCTGGTCACCGGACGGGGCGGCGATCCGGTTGCGGGTCTTACCGGGGCTTCGGTCGCGGCCCTGGCAACATTCCTGCCGTGTTACCTGCTGACGATCATTCCGGCGCCGTACTTCAAAAGGCACGGCAAGCGGCCGGGGATCGTGGCGTTTGTGGACGGAGTGACCGCCGCGGCCGTCGGGGCGATTGCCGGCGCCTGCGTTGTGCTCGGCCGGCGCACCGTGTTCGAGAACGGCTGGACGCCGGATGCGGTCAAAATCGTGCTGCTGCTCGTGACGGTCGTGCTGCTCGTGAAGTTCAGGAAACTCCCGGAGCCGCTGGTCGTGCCGGGAGCGGCCCTGATCGGCCTGATGATCTACCCGCTCGTGCACCCGTAGCGCAGGAGAATCGTGTGGCGTCCTGGCTCTTGCTCGTGTACCGGATTCCGCGCGAGCCGACCGCCGGGCGCGTCTACGTCTGGCGCAAACTGAAACAATTGGGGGCCGTGGCCATTCAGGATGCGATCTGGGTGCTCCCCCACAACGCGCGGACGCAGGAACAGTTTCAATGGCTTGCCGCGGAAATCACCGAACTGGAGGGGGAAGCCATGTTGTGGGAAGCGCAGCAACTGTACGCGACCGACAGCGACGGCCTGCGGCGGCAGTTCATCGAGCCGGTGGAAGCCGAGTACCGCGAGGTCCTTGCGGCGCTCAAACACAAGGACCGTAACCTCGCCGACCTGTCGAAACGTTATCAGCAGGCGCACGCGCGCGACTATTTCGCATCGGCCCTCGGACAATCCGTCCGCGAGCGCCTGCTGTCCGCCCAGGGAGGACCACGAAAATGAAATGGGTGACCTGGGAGTGGATCGGCGTCGACCGCATGGCGTGTGCGTGGCTGATCCGCAAGCAGATTGATCCCGATGCGGACTTCCTATTCATCTCGCGCGGGGCTGAAGTCCCTTCTGACGCCGTGCCGTTCGACATTCCCGGCGTCGAGTTGTCGCACCACGGCGGCCACTGTTCGTTCCACGCGCTGCTGCGCAAGTATCAGCTTGAAGACCCAGTCCTTCACAGGATCGCGCGGATGGTGGACGAGGCGGACACGATCCAGGAGGTGCAGGTGGAGCCGGCCGCGCCGGGACTCGACCTGATCTGCGAAGGGCTGCGGTTCGTGAGCCCCGACGACGACACGGCAGTCCACGTCGGTTCGCTGATCTACGACGCGCTGTACGCGCGCCTGGCCGTCATGCAGGGGAATTCCGGATAATTGAAACGGAGTTAACCTGAAGTCCTCGTCCCACCAAGGAGCAGCCATGAACCATCTCACTCGACGCAATTTTCTGTTCGCCTCATCCGGCGCTGCCGCCGGCTCGTTCGCTGCGCCGGGCGTCCTCAACGGGGCCGAGGATCAGGGACAGGTCATCGACTTCTCGCACAGCGGACTGGTCACGGGCCAGCCCAAGCCGCTGAAACATACGTCGGTCCCCGGCTTCCTGAGTGCCGAGCAGATCGCCCCCCACCACACGGCGCACTATGGCGGCGCTCTCAAGGGGTATGTCGCCGCCGACTCGCGGCTCGAAGAATCCGTGAAGGCCGGCCAGTCGATCGACCCCGCCGCCTACGCGACGCTGAAGCGCGCCGTGAACAGCAAGGGGAACAGCGTGTTCCTGCACGAGATGTACTTCGACGGCCTCGCGTCCGAAGCGGCCGACCCGTCCGCCGACGTTCGCGCGGCGATCGAGCAGCGGTTCGGATCCGTCGAAAAATGGGCCGTTGATTTCATCGCGTCGGCGAAGGAGGCGGCCGGATGGGCCATGCTCGTCAGACACCCGGTGAACGGCCGGCTGTACAATGTCGTCAGCGACGAGCACGCGATGGGCGCGCTCTGGATGGCGCTGCCACTGGTGGTGATTGACACTTACGAACACGCGTTCTACATCGACTACCAGAACCGCAAGGCGGAATACGTGGAGAAATTCATGACGCACATCGACTGGAACGAGGCCAACCGCCGATTCCATGTTGCGGCGCGCAGTTGATCATATCGACGCTCGATATTATTCCGTTTCCCGGATTGGGTTGATCGCATGCCACTGATCCTCTCCGTCCTCCGCCGCCCCCTGACCGTCATGGTCATCATCGTGGCGATCTGGTTCGGGGCGTTCGTTGCGGTCGGCGGCGCCGTGTGCGACCAGTTCGGGATCCGGGCGGGGGATGACGTGGAAGTGCTGTCGGGGCTGGAACCGTCGGACGCGATCGTGCTGCTGCGGGCCGACGCGCTCAAGGACGGGCAGGCCGTGGGAGTGATCTCGCCGGAGCCGCAGAAGTAGCCGACATCGAAGACTTCCACATCACGCCGGGATTGTCAGCGTCAACTGGTTCTGCGGCGACTGGTTGCACTGGTTGCGGGTCGGCGAGTAGTCGTACGTCTGCAGCGTCGTGCCGTCCTTGCGGAACTCCAGCAGCCGCAGCCAGCCGTCGCCCCCCCTGGGCTTCATCTGGAAATTCACCAGCACCTGCGGGATTTCCCGTCCGCTGGGGGTCGCCGTGGTGATGTTCGCCAGCCCGTCGTTGAGCACGTGGCCGTTGAGCGTGAGTACGAAGTTATCGTGCCGGCAGATCAGGTCGTTCCACAGTTGTTCGCCGTCGCGGATGTCGTCGTTCGTCGACATCGCGACGCCGTACGAGTGCGGGTTCCAGGTCTGCTTTTTACCGAATTTAGCCCAGTCGTAACCGGTCTC
>CAZWGW010000135.1:0-12713 GCA_964633565.1 uncultured Planctomycetaceae bacterium | reverse complement strand
GCTCTGGCCACGGCCGATCCGCGGCGGCTGGAGCAGCAGGCGTGAACCGGCGGGCCACGGCGTTCTGGCTGGTGCTGGCGGTGCTGCGGCTCGGCGTCGGGCTGCTGTCGGGCCGCCAGCCCCGCGACGTCGACCAGGCTGAAGTACTTGCCGTCCGATGCGGCCGCCAGTTCCGTCAACAGCGGCTGGTCCTGCCAGATCCGCTCCGTCTCCACGCTCGGCGGCGCGACGGTGATCGTCGTCTCCACTTTGGCCGTGCCCCCGGCCGCGTCGCCCAACTCGACGCGCAGCACGTGCCGCCCCGTCTGCTGGGCCGCGACAACCGCCTCGTAGCGGCCCGGCTGCTGCGGCACCGGACGCAGCGTCACGGGGACCGGATCGCGCCCGGGGATTTCGAGCCGCGCGGTGACTTCCGGCACTTCCAGCGGTTTGAACGCCGTATCATTCAGACGTGCAACGACAGTGATCCTGTCCCCGACCTCATACCGCGTGCGGTCCGTCTCGATCGTCCCGCGCCGCTTCCCCTCGACAGCGCGGCCTTCCACCAGGAACCGCACCGTCTGCAGCCAGAAACGGTTGAAATACTCTGCGTTCCGCCCGGCCTGCCGCCAGCGCCAGGTGCCGTCGAACCCGAAGAAGATCGTCCGCCCACCGCCGAATTGTCCTGACACCAGCAGCGGCCGCGGTCCGGCCAGTTGCGTCAGCGCCGGATCGGAGTGCTCCAGCAGCACGCTCGCCGTCGGGACCGGCTCCCGCACCGGAAAACTCCACAACACGCCCGGCAGCGTCTTCCACACGTCGAGCGAACGGTTCGATTCCGGGTAGAACCGCATCAGCGGGTGGTCGAGACTCGTCGTCACGACGTCCATGGCCCAGTCGCGGTCGTGCGATTCCAGCAGACTCGCCACGTCGGTCGCGGCAATGTCGCCGAACCGCACCGGCAAGAGGTCCTTGACTTCGCCGGTGTGCGGGCCGGTGACGAACGAACTCGTGTACATCGGCCCCGCCATATACAGCAGCCCCCCCGCATGATCGCCGACAAATTCGGTGAGCAGCGCCATCAGCGGCTCGTCGAACTCGGCGGGGTCCGGATCGAGCAGCAGGATCACGTCGAACTCGAACAGTTCTTCGCGCGTCCGCGGCAGGTGCGTGATCGCCACGTCCCCTTCCTGCGCTCGCCCCTTGTCGAGCGTCTGCAGCCAGCACGAAAGCTCGATCGACTTCTCGCGCTCCAGAATCTGTCGCACGAACCGGTAGTCCCAGTGGGAACTCCCCGCCACGAGCAGCACGCGGGCTTTGTCGTCGATCACCTTGACCTCCGCCGGCGCGAGAGGCTGGTTGTCATCCGTCGTCGATTCGCCATCGAGCGCCTGCACGCGCACGGTGTAGGCGAGTCGTCCCGCCTCGCGCGGGGTGTGCACGAAGTTAAGCCGCACCTGTCCGCCGTCCTGCGGCAGCGGCACATCGCGCGTCTCCAGCACCTGTTCCCGCGCCCCCTGGTCGGACGTCTCATCGAGTCGCTGCTCGACCAGTTCCACCTGCACCGATTCGCCGCCGAACCCTTCGCTCCTCAGCAGGGCCTGCAGTTCGAACGGGTCGTCTTTCCAGACGTGCGCGTCGGCATAGACGTCGGAGACCTGCACGTTCCGCGGCCGGTTCGGGTCCCCCAGCCCCACGATGAGGAGCGGCACACCCTGCGTCCGCGCGCGGGCGGCAAGCGCGAGCATGTCGTCCTTCCCCGTCCCGCGGTCGGTGTGCTGGCCGTCGGTGAACACGACCACGGCCGCCGTCAGCCGTTCCGACAGCGCCTCCGACAGCGCGTGATGCAGATTCGTCCCCACTCCCGTCGCCGCCAACTCGGGCAGCGGCTTGGGACCGGCGTCGTCAGCGTTTTCCTCTTCTTCGCTCCGCCCTCTGCTCTCTTCCCTCTGCTGCCTTGTCTCAACCGGCCGCACCGACTCCGCAAAGTCCAGTACGCGCAACTGGCCGCGCTGCTGCAACTCCGGCAGGAGCGTCCCCCCCTGCTCCTTGAGCAGTGCGTTGACGATCTCCGCGCGCGGCGGGGGTTTCGCGGTGACGGCGGATTCGCTCTGCCCCATGGCGCGCGCCAGGGCCGTCTTCTGCACCGGGTCGTAGTACCGGTCGGCAACGGACATCGACTGCGACGCGTCCCGCAGCACGACAATCACCGGCTGCAGCACGTGCCGCTGTGTATAGGCCAATGCCGGCCCGAGCGCCACCAGCGCCAGGAGCAGCACGGCCGCGATCCGCAGACCGGCCAGCAGCCGCCGTGCACCGGGGGAGAGCTTCTCCGCGTCGCGCCGGTAGAGGGACACGACGCCGTACACCAGCGCCGCCACCACGAACAGCACGGCGAACACGCGCCACGACTGCGGCAGGTTGGTCCACGTAAGGCGCACGTCGGCATCCGGGGGGACCTCATCCCCGCCGACGCCGATCAACCGCTGCAGCCACGACCAGTTCAGGGGTGACACTCAAGGCTCCGTGGTGTATTCACGCTGGTCCCGTTACCGGCAATCGAATCTTTCGATCCGCTCCTGTTCCACGACCGTCCGGATCTTCCGACCTTCGGCGTCCGTCAGGTGCACGCCGTCGGCATCGAGCACCATCAACGTACCGTCGGACAGTTGTTCGACCTGCCGCAGTTTCTCGAAACGGGCTGGCAGCGACGTCGTCTGCCCGGCGCGGTCCATCCGCAGGATCTGCCCCGTGCCGTACGTCGCCACGAGCAGCCAGCCGTTATGGTCGAGACAGACCGAAATCGCCAGGTGTCCCGGGTTCATCTGCGGCGAACGCCACACCTCTTCCCGTTTCTCGTTCAACTCGATCACCTGCCCCCAGTCGGAGGAGATGAGCACCAGCAGGTGCCCGTCGGGGAGCGAACGGATGTCCCGCACCGGTCCCTCGAACTGGTGCTGCCACGCGACGCGCTTGTCCGGGTCGTACTCCACGACCAGCCCCTTGCTCGTGACGACCAGCGTATTGCCGCCAGCCAGACGCTCGGTATCGGTCGGCAGCCCCGGCAGATCGGCGACGGACCAGACGGCCTGACCCTCGCTGTCCAGTTCGACCACAATGGAGTCGCGATACTGAGCGACCAGGCAATTCCCGTTCGCGAGCAGCCGGCCGTCCCGCGGCCCCTCGATCGATTTTGTGAACAGCACCTGCCCCGCCTCGTCGTAGTGGGCGATCTCGTTCGTGTGGTACTTGCAGACCAGCACGTGGCCGATCACTTTCGGGTCGAACGCCCGCACTTCCGAGGCGGCGCTTGCCCCCAGGTGGTCCTCGATCGCCTTGCGCCATTGCGCAGCGTTCTTCGTCCGCTCCTCTTCCGGTTCATAACCGGAGTACGGCAGGATCACCCGCATGCTCGACCGCAGGAGCTGGATGCTGCGGTTACGGATCGACAGTTGCTGCGAACCGAGCAGTTGTCCCAGCGTCCGCAGCGCCTCGGGGCTGTTCGTCCGCACCAGCATCTCGGCCGCCGTCAGCCGCACGAGGTCGTCCGCGTCCTTCAGCAGCGGCTGCAGGTCGGCCTGCGCCTGCTCCCCCAGGATGCGGCCGAGCGCCGACGCGGCCGCCACGCGCGTGTACATGTCGTCCGACTGCAGGTGCTGCCGCAGGAGGTCCGCGTCAATCGGCGTAACCGTCGCCTCCAGTGCGCGGTTCATCGCGAGACGAAGGTGATCGTTGTGGCACAGCGTTACTGTCCCCAGGATCCCTTCCCCCAGTCCGGTGACCTTCTTGTCCTGGATCACGACGTAGGCCGCGTACAGCAGGTCGTTGCGGGGCTGGCTGGTCTGCTCCAGGATGACGCCGGCACGCCAGCGGACTTCGGGGTCGGTGCTTTCGACGGCCTTCTGCAACTCTCCGGCGACATGCACGGGCATGCGGATGAGTTGCAGCATCGCCTCTTCGCGCTTGAAGAAATCGTCGTCGGAAAGCTGTGCGAGCAGGTCCCGGTACTGCTGCTGCTGGTCCGCCCCCGGATGGTGCAGCGCCAGGTAGGCACGCAACCCCTCCGCGTCGGGAGTTACTCCGGCTTCCTGCAGGGCCGTCACATACCGGGCGGCAAACGGATTGTCGCCGGCCGCTGCGCTGACGGCGCACGCGACCACTCCCGCGACTGCCAGCGCCCGTCGCACGGCGGTCCGGTTGAGCTGCCTGCAACGGGCCGCAATCCGGTTCAGATCACAAGTCATCAGTCGGTCTTTGGATTTCATTCCAGTTTGACGTCGCCGAATCGCTGCAGTGTTGCGATGGACTTGCCCGTGCGGTCGATCACGTGCAGACCGTTCCAGTCCAGCACGACCAGCCGGTCGTCCGCCAGTTGTCGCACTTCGTACGGGCCGTTGAACTGCGCACTCAGTGTGGTCACCTGACCCTGCAGGTCCACGTTGACGATGGAACCCGACCGCGAGTTCGCCGCGAACAGGTGACCGTCCCCGGTCTGGCAGACCGCCACGGGCGACTCCAGCTCCGGCGAACGCCAGATCTCATTGCGGAGGCGGTCCAGCCGAATGATATGTCCCGGTTCGAACGTGACCAGCAACACCTCGCCGTCCGGGGCCGCGCGAACGTCGCGCAACCGTTCGTCGAAATGACGCTGATTCACGAGCTTCGCCGACGCATCGAACTCCTGCAGGTCGCCGGAGCTGGTGACGACCAGCGTGCCGCCGTCGTCCAGCCGCTCGGCCCGCAGCGGGCGGTGGTCCGTCCGCGCCTGCCAGACGGTCCGTCCGTCCTCGTCGACCTGCAGCACCTTCTGCTCGGCCGGCAACGTCACCAGCCGGTGGCCGTCGGACAGCAACCGGCAGTCGGCCGCACCACGAATCCCTTCGAGGGCAATGCACTCGCCGCGCTCATCAATCTCGAACAACTGGTTGCGCCGCGACGCGAAGATCAGGATGCGGCGCTGTCCTGCCGGCCGGCCGGCGTCCTGCGTGGCGTTGCCGCGCAAATGCTCCTCGATCGCCTCCTGCCACCGCCCCGCATTCCGGTTGCGCGCCGATTCCGGGTCGTAGCCCGAGTACGACAGCGAGACCCTGAGGTACGACCGCAGCACCTGGATGCTGCGGTTGCGGATCGACAGGTGCCGCGATTCCAGCAGCTTCCCCAGCGTGCGGAGCGCCGCCGGGTCGCCGCCCTGGACCATGATTTCCGCCGCGGTGACGCGCAGGACGTCTTCGGCATCGTCGAGCAACGGCCGCAGGTCGTCGCTCGCTTTCGTGCCCAGCGTCCGACCGAGCGCCGTGGCGACCATGACCCGCAGGTTGAGGTCGTCGCCGTCGAGACTGGCCCGCAGCAGGTCCTCGTCGGCGGCGGTCGCCGTGGCGTTGAACGCGTCCCCCATCACAAACCGGAGCCGGTTCTCGTGCCGGCAGACGGGGAACGTGGCCAGCACTCCCTCCGTCAGCCCCTCGATCTTCTGGTCCCGGATGACCAGGAGCGCCGCATACAGCAGGTCGTGGTTCGCCTGGTTCGACTGCTGCAGCACGATTTCGGCCCGCCAGCGCACCTCCGGATCGGGACTCCGCACGGCCGCCTGCAACTCGTCGGCCACCTGCGTCGGCCGACGCAGCAGTTGCATGAGCGCGTCTTCGCGTCGGTGAAAGTCGTCGTCACCAAGTTGCTCGATGAGACGGCGATAGACGTCTCTCTGCTCCGGTCCGACCTGATACAGCGCGAGGTAGGCCGCCAGCCCCTGCGCGTCCGGCGTGATGCCGGCCTCCAGCAGTTGCGCGTCGAACCGATTTGTGGAACTCAGCCCTCTGCCGAGTCGTTCGGCCGCGGGCCGGGCCTGCGGCGGTTCGTCGGCGCCACGCGCCACAGCCGCAATGAGGACGACTGCGGGCGGTATCAGTCGCTTGACGGCGACAGCGCTCATGGAGTCGTCCCCTGCTCCGGGTTCGCCGCCACAGGTCCGAGCGCGGACACCCGCGCGGCGCCGACCGCATACAGTCGTCCGCCGTCCGAGTAAAGGTTCCCCACCGGCGCCCCGTCCGGAGCGACGACCGACGTCGAATTGAGCACCACCCCGGTCCGGGGATCGAGGCTCTGAATGCGGTCCTTCTCCGGCACATACAGTCCCCCGCGGGTCAGCAGCCCGCGGCCGGATGATCCCTCCAGTGGACGCTCCCACTCCAGCCGTCCGCCGCGCAGGTCGTACGCGCGGAGCACGCGCGGGCCGCCCAGATAGATCCGC
Source organism: uncultured Planctomycetaceae bacterium (assembly GCA_964633565.1). Taxonomy (GTDB): domain Bacteria; phylum Planctomycetota; class Planctomycetia; order Planctomycetales; family Planctomycetaceae; genus CAZWGW01. The sequence goes on along the minus strand of CAZWGW010000135.1, from coordinate 6,487 downwards.
CCGTCCAGCACCCCGAGGCAGTACTGTGCCGCGGCTCCGCTCCCGGTGGGCGCGAGGGGTGCTTCCCAGCGGAGCGTCCCCGACTGCACTTCGAGTGCAAACGCATAGTCGAAATCGGACGCCACCACGACCACCTGATCGGCCTGCCGCAAGATGAGGTTTTCGCGGAACTCCGCCCGGCTGTACGTCGGCGCCGCAGTCCCGTCGCCGCCCTGCATTGCCCGCATCAGCACCTGCGCCTGGCCGACATATTTGGGGAGCCGCCGGGGATAAGCGGCCGCCCATTTCACGCTGCCGCTCAGAGCATCGAGCGCGAAGACTGTCCCCGACCCGGTCGCGACGTACAGATCCCCTTCACCGGCCGCCAGGCCCACCGGCGCCTGCGAGACGCGCCCTTCCCCCGGCGTGTCGCAGAGCGTCACGCGCCACTGTGTCGTCCCGCTCTCCCGATCAAGGGCCGCCGCAATGATCCGGGTCTCGTCCCCCACGGCCGTGATCAGCGACTCGCCGACCGGCAGCGGGGCGCACAGGAACCGGCCGCTCGCGGCCTCGCCGTCCCCAGCGCCGCGGTGCCAGCGCAGTTTTCCCGTCCGCAGCTCGTACGCCGCCAGCCAGTTCTGCGCCGCCATGTCCGTGCCGTCGACCGCCTGCCCGCGCATGATCATCCATTGCACCGCCTGGTTGGGGTCCTGCTGTTTCGGCGGCGGTTTCTTGAGGTAATCCAGTTCCCCTTCCACGTTCAGGACGATGTCCCCCGCGACCGTCATGCTCTGCGCCACCCGGTCGCCGAACAGCACGCTCTCGGTATACGTCCGCGGACGCTTGCCGGAGTCGTCGTCGGCCACGACCATCCCCGCGGCCGCCATGGCCGCCGACTGCTGCAGGTCGACGACCAGGGGGTGTTACGTTTTGCGACCCATCCACTGCACGGCCCCGGTGTCGGCGGAGCAGCACACAATGCGGTCCTCCGCCTTGAGCAGCACACGGCCGTCGGCGAACAGCAGTTCCCCGACCGGCTGCCAGCCCGCGTCGCGCCACCGCGTGGTGAGGTCCGCTCGACTCAGGTCCGGCAACCCCTGCATTTCCTGCTGCGAACGCAGCACCCGGCCGTTGTCATCGATCAGGATCTGCACCATCCGGCCGTTCATGATCGTCGTGGCGGTGCGTCGCCCCTGCTGCTGCGGCGCAGCGGACTTGAGCGTGAAACTCGGCTGGTACTCCCACGCGTCCCCCAGCGGCCGCGCCCAGTCGATGCCGGCGACGTCGGGCATCAGGCCGGTCCGCGACGGGTCGCCGAAGAACATCGGCCAGCCGGCCGGCGAGCGTTCCGCGATCACCGGTTGACCCAGACTCTGAAAGCTGGCCAGCAACAGTTCCTTGACCTCGGGGGACAAATCAACGTCGCCGGAGAGCATCTCCGTCGCCGCCGCAACTGATCCGATCCGCGAGAGCGCAACGGACAGCCGCGTCAGCAACTGTTCGCGCGGGATCGTCGTGTCGGGGTACTGCTGCAGCTTCGCGAGCCACTGTGCTGCGGAGGCGTACTCGCGCCGCTCGAGCTGCAGGCAGCCCAGTTCGAAGGCGGCCTCGTCGCCAATCGCCGTCAGGAAATAACGCCGGACAATTTCCGCCAGCGCGCGCTCGCGCTCCGGCGGTGCGGACCCGGCGAGAAACGCCTGCGCGTGGCCGTCGGAGTTGAGCCGGTACGCGCGGAGCGCCTCCTTTCCCGCGGCGACGATCCGGCGCTCGGCCTCTTCCTGCAGTGGGCGATAGCGCTGGTAGGTGTGCCGCGACGTCTGCTGCACGCCGCCGGCCTGCGTCGCCAGAACGCCCGTCCCTTCATCCAGCACACGTTGCCAGAGCACCGGCGCCAGGTCGGGCCGCCCGGCCGTCACGATCTGGTCGGCCCGGTCGAGCAGGCGCTCCAGTTCTTCGCTCGTGTTGAGCGCGGGCGTCAGCAAGTCCGGACTGGCCGGCTGATTTGACTCCGCTTCAGGTGCCGCGCCGAGCACAATTGCGTCCGCCTGCAGCACCACCTGCTGCGGTGCAACTGCTTCAATTCGTAGCTGACGGGGAACCGGCACGGCTTCGGGAACCACATCGATTCGTACTTTGCCTGGAACCGGCGCAGCGGGAACCGGGTCGGCGAACAGGCCCATTCGACCTTCCGGCCTTGGAGCCCGCACTCCGGTCGGAGGCTGTGCTGTGCAGTGAGAGTGCGGAGATGTTGCACACATGACCAGCGCTGCGAACAGCAAAGCGAACCGCACATTTCCGACCTGGCGTTTTGCTCGCATGTCACACGCTCCTCGCAACAACGCGCTCCCCTGCGGGTCGCGGCTAAACGGTCTGTGACTGTTGAGTCGTCTCATCGCGATCGTCCGAACCACCACGCGAGCGCCTGCTCCGTGAACAGCACGCCCATCAGCACGATCAGCACCCGGAACCACAGTTCGCCTTTCGTCCCTTCCGCCGTGAGCGACGCCAGTTCGCCGCCGCGCACCAGTTGTATGCTCGTCCCCTCCCACGCCCGCGTCAGCAGGTCGCTCTCGACGCGCTGCAGGTTTCCCTCATCCGGGTCGAGGTTCGCCGCAAACAGGGTCGGGTCGGCCTCGCCGCCGGTTCGGGTCAGGTCGAGGCGGTAAAACCCCTTCCGGTCCGTCTCATCATATTTGACGACCCAGCCCGTCCCATTGCCTGCCCCATTTTCGCCATTTTCCCCTTGGGCCGCCACCGCCTGCCGCGTCACCGATTCGCCGTCTGGACGCGTGATCGTCGCCTCCGCCCGGTGCTCAGTCAGGTCGAGCGGCTCCCGCAGCGGCTCCCCCACCGTCAACTGGCCCGGGTCGGCGGCCGTCTGCGCCAGATACCGGTTCAGTTCCTGCAGCAGGATCAGGTAACTGGCGTCCTCCGGCCAGTTGCTCCAGTCGGTATCGGCCGGCACGTTGACCTGCATCACGCGCCCGCGCCCGAACGGCTTGTCAATCACGGCCGGAGAACGCTCGGGGTCGGTGAAACGCAGGACAACCGTCTCACTCGATGCAGCGTTCCCCCGCGGGTCGCGGCTGGACGGCGCACTGGTGTCGGTGGGCTGATTGCTGACGGCGGACGGCTGAGTGCTCTCGGAGACAACCCACCACTGAAACACCTTCGCCGACTCCAGCAGCGGCGCGGCATCCCCCGAGAAGACCTGTACACAGGGATGGTCCGGCTGGTCGACGCTGAACGTCACCCACTCCTGTTCACTGTCGTCACCCGCGACCCGGTCGAGCCGCCGCGGCAGGAGACCTTCGCCGTTGCGATAGATTTCTTCGTTGTAGTGGCGGTCGTCGACCTGCCCCCCCGGCCAGATGACCAGTCCGCCGCCGGCCGAGACCCATTCCTCGAGCGACCTCCGCCGCTGTTCGCTGAGATGGTACACGTTGCACAGGTACACGACCTGGTACGGCGCGAGCGAGCGGGTCTCGAACTCCGTGTCGCCGATCGTCTCCACCTGGATGCCGGAAGCAATCAGGCCCGGCGGGGCGAGCGCACGGCCAAGGAAGAACGTCTCCGCGCGGCCGTACTCCGAGGAGGGGTCGCCGTCCACGATCAGCGTCGGAATCCCCGGCCGGACACGGGCCGCGTAATACCCGATATTATCCGCCGCCAGCACGTCTCCCACGGTTTCCTCGCCGAGTTGCACCTGCAGTTCCACCGGCTCGCGCGGCGTATCCGCCTCCGCAGGGTCCCAGGGAGCGAACGTGTACGAGAACGGTGCCGATGCCGTCCCTCCCGCAGGGACTGACTCCAGTTTCGCCGTCAGCGGCAGCGACCCGCCGGCAATGAACTTCAGCGGCACGTCGCGCAGCGTCTGGGGACCGTAGTTCCGGACGGTGACATTGAACCGCGTTGTCACGCCGGCGAGCAGCGCCTTGTCTTCCGGTTCAATGCCGACGACCCCCAGGTTGGCCGAGGCGTCGTTCCCGAGGTCGACGACAAAACATCCCTCCGAGTCGGCGGCGAGCGAGCGCACCGCCTCAATTACGGCGTCGGCCCGCGCTTCTCCCCCGTCGTCCGTTGCCGCCAGCCAGTCCCCCTTGCGCAGGTCCGTGAGCACGTAAACCACGCGGTTAATCTTGTCGGACCGGCCCCCCAGCAGCCCGCGGACCTCGACGCACGCCGCCTCCAGCCGGCTGGGGAGGTCCGACGCCTGCAGCGCCTCAATGTCGCCCGGCAGTTTCTGGTCAGTGACCGGCACGTCGGAGAAGAGCGGTCGCGAGGGGCGCGACGTCAGCACAAGCGTCAGTGAATCCCCCGACCCGCGCTGCGCCAGCGCCGTCACGAATTCCGCCAGCCGCGCCCGTGCCTGCGCCAGTGCGCTGGTCCCCCCCTCGGCGGCCTCCATGCTGGGGGAATCGTCGAGCAACACGATCCGCTCCGTCCGCACGGTCTGGAACCAGCCGCGCGTCAGGCTCGACGGCAGAAACGGCCGCGCGACCAGCAGCCCCGTCAGAAACACCGCCAGACAACGCAGCGCCAGGAGCAGCAACTCCTCAAGTTGGATCCTCCGACGGTTGCGCTGGTCGGCCTCCAGCAGGAAGTCCATCGCGGCCCAGTCGATGATCCGGAACTTGCGCTTGTTGAGCAGGTGAATGATGATCGGCGCCGCGATGAGCGCCGCCCCCGCGCCGAGCAACCACGGATTCACCAGCCAGCTCGCCATCACTCACCTTCTCGAAACCTGCCGGAAACAATCGCAAGAGATTCAACACGCCATTCATTCTCCTCTGCGTCTTCCGCGTCTGTGCGGTGTTAATCGGTGATCGCACACCACAGAGACGCGGAAGACGCAGAGAACCAACTCATCAGTTCCGTTTTCGGGTCCTCCGTCGCAACGTCAAATACGCCGCCAGTGCCGCATCCAGCGGGTCGGCCGTGCTCATGCGGACGTAGTCCACCCCCTGGCTGGTGCAGATCTTGCGCACGTCGTCGAGGTACTTGCCCAGGATCTCCAGGTACGACCGCCGCAGCGCCTTGGGGTTGGTCTGCAGCTCGACGTCGATCTCCATACCGCGGAAAAGCGTGTTGTCTTCAAACGGAAACGTCAGCTCGTCCTCGTGGAGCACGTGGAACACGATCACCTCGTGCCGCCGCAGCCGGAACTGTTTGAGCGTTTCCTTCAGCGTCTCCCGATCGAGAAACAGGTCCGAAATCAGCACGACGATGCCCCGTTTGCGGACCTGTGCAGCGAGTTGCAGGAACAGGCCGCTCACATCGGTCTTGTTGTCGGGCGTCACCTGCTCCAGTTCGTGGAGCAGCCGCTTGAGGTGGCTCGGATGCGAACTGGGCGGCAACTGCCGGTCGATCTGCGTGTGGAACGTGACGAGGCCGATGGCATCCTGCTGCTGCTGGAGCAGGAACGCGAGCGACGCGGCCGCGGTCGCCCCGTAGTCGAACTTGCTCCAGGAGGGCGACGACTTCTCGCCGTACCGCATCGACTTGCTGCAATCGAGCAGCAGGTGACACTTGAGGTTGGTCTCTTCCTCGTACTCCTTGATGTACAGCCGGTCGGTCTTCGACCAGACGCGCCAGTCGATGTGCTTGAGTTCGTCCCCCGGCACATACTCGCGGTGTCCGGCGAACTCGATGGCGAAGCCGTGGTACGGGCTTTTGTGCTGGCCGGTGAGGAACCCCTCCACGACCAGCCGTGCCCGCACGTCGAGCCGCGAAATGCGCTCGACCGATTTGGCGTCAAGATACTTCGGAGTATGAACGGCCATCGTAAACTCAAGGCAGGAACACTAATTACCACTAATCAACACTAATTACGCACTTGTTCGAAAACAACTCAGTCAGAGTAACTTCATTTATTAGTGGAGATTAGTGGTTATCAGTGTTCCAACCTGCTTTTCCTTGTTGCCGGTGTTCGATCAGGCCAGCGCCCTGGCGAGGGCCGGGGCGACTTCGTCATCGGGATGCCGGTCGGGAATCTCCTCGATCAGCCGGTCGATCACCTTGTCGGGCGTCAGGCCCGCCGACTCGGCCGCAAAGTTGGTGATCACCCGGTGCCGCAGCACCGGGTGCGCCACGGCCTTCACGTCGTCGGTCGTCACATAGAACCGGCCGTCCATGATGGCCCGCGCCTTGCCTCCCAGCAGCAGGTACTGCACGCCGCGCGGGCCGGCGCCCCAGCTCACCCATTCCTTCACGAACTCCGGCACGCCGTCCGGCTCGTGGACCCGCGTGCCGCGCACGAGGCGCAGGGCATAATGAATGACGTGCGGCGCGACCGGCACCCGCCGCACCATCTCCTGCAGCCGCAGGATCTCCTCGTCGGACAGGACTTCCGCGACCTCCGTTTTCACATTCGACGTCGTCGTCTCGGCGATCTTGTACTCTTCGTCGTAGCTGGGATACCGGACGAACACTTTGAACATGAACCGGTCCTGCTGCGCCTCGGGGAGCGTGTAGGTCCCTTCCTGCTCGATCGGGTTCTGCGTCGCCA
>CAZWGW010000134.1:0-12734 GCA_964633565.1 uncultured Planctomycetaceae bacterium | reverse complement strand
CACGTCGATCAGATCGGCCACCACCGCCGACGCCGTCGGCATCTGCCCCGCCCCCGCGCCGGAATACCACGTCTGCCCGACCGCATCGCCCGAGACGGCGATCATGTTGAACGGCCCCTCCACCTGCGCCAGCGGCTCGCCGTGCCGCACCAGCGTGGGCTGCGTGTGGATCTCGATCTGCTCGTTCACCAGTCGCGCGGTCGCCAGCAACTTGACGGCGTAACCCAGTTCGTGCGCGTACTTGAGGTCGGACAGGTCAATCGTGTCGATCCCCTGCACCGGAAAGGCGTCGGGAGTGATCCGCGTCCCGAACGCCAGCCACGTCAGCAGCACCAGCTTCTGCGCCGCGTCCGCGCCGTTCACGTCCATCGTCGGGTCGGCTTCGGCGTAACCGAGTTCCTGCGCCTTCCGCACGGCGTCTTCGTACGTCTGTTCCCGGTGGAACATCTCGGTGAGGATGTAGTTGCTCGTGCCGTTGATGATCGCCTGAATGCAGCCGATCTGATTGCCGGCCATCGACTGCGTGAGGACGCTGATGATGGGAATGCCCCCGGCGACGGCCGCCTCGAAGCTGATGCTCCGATCCAACTCGTGCGCGCGGTGAAACAGTTCCGGTCCGTGTGCACAGAGCAGGGCCTTATTGGCGGTGACGACGTTCTTGCCCGCCTCCAGCGCGGCCAGCACCAGTTCGCGGGCCGGGTTGATCCCGCCGATCAATTCCACGACGACATCGACCTGCGGGTCGCGCGCCACCCCCAGCGCATCATCGGTCAGGATCGCACGCGACAGTGAGACTCCCCTCGGTTTCGCCGGGTCGCGCGTCGCAACTCGCTGCAGCACGATGGGCCGCCCGGCGCGCCGTTCCATCCGCTGCGGGAACTCCCGCAGCAGGCGGGCGACGCCGGTGCCGACGGTGCCGAGACCGATCAGGCCGACTCGCAGTGGTTGCATACGCGTTGTAAGGGTCGCGAAAGATGAAGCGGATGACGTTCCGGAGCAGCCTGCGTCGGTCGTATGTTTGCCATTCGCCCGTTAAAGCCTACATCCTTCTGCGGTTGCGAATTCGTCGGATCGTACTGGTTTCCATCAAAACTGCCCAGACCGTCCGTTGGAACTGGCCGAAGGCGGCTCTATAATCGGCCTTCATCGGATGAAACCGCTGCCATGATCGACCGCACCCGCCACCGCCGAAAAGGACTTGCCGGACCATCGATCCGGATTGGCGCGGTGAGCTATCTCAATTCGAAGCCGCTCATCGAGGGACTGGCGGAACTCGCTCCCGAAGCCGATCTGACGCTCGACTACCCCAGCAGGCTTGCGGACGACCTGGGGGCCGGTCGGCTCGACGTGGCGCTGATCCCGTCGGTCGAGGCGTTCGGCGACCCGGAATATGAGATTGTCTCCGACGCCTGCGTGGCGTCGCGTGGACCGGTGCTGAGCGTGAAGGTCTACTTCCGCCGGCCGCCGGGGCTCGTGCGGACGCTGGCGGCCGACGCCGGATCGCGGACGAGCGTGGCCCTGACGCGGGTCATGTTGGAGGAACGCTTCGGCGTCGATCCCGAAATCCGCCCCTTGCCGCTGGAAGACTCGACCGAGGACACCGACGCACATGCCGTGCTGCTCATCGGCGATCGCGCCATTCGTCCGCCGCGGGAACGATTCGAGGCCGTCTGGGATCTCGGACAGGAGTGGCTCAACTGGACCGGTTTGCCGTTTGTCTTCGCCATGTGGGTGACGCGGCGCGGCGTCGAGTTGGGGAACGTTGAGGCTGCACTCAGCGCGGCACGGGACCACGGCCTGGAACACGTCGCCGACATCGCAGAGCGCGAGTCGGCCAGGCTGGGCCTCTCGCGCGAGGCGGCGCTGAGTTACCTGACGAGGAACCTGCATTTCCGGCTCGGTTCGGCGGAGCGCTCGGGCCTGCGGCTCTTCTACCAGCTTGCGGCCCGCCATGGCCTGGCGCCGGAAGGGTACGCGCTGCGTTTCCGGGAGCGACGGTACAGTGCGGTGGCCGTGGCAGGGTGATAGCCGACGGCGATGGACGTGGTGGTTCATTACACTGCTCCTGCTCGCCCTGATCGTTTCAGCGGACTGGTACGTTCGGCGGCCGCATCCCAACGAAAAGTTCCTGTACGGCTCGTGGCTCACGGCAACGCCCGACGGGTCGCGCACATTGTGGGTCGCGAACGCCAGCCACCACTGGATCGCATGGGACGTCGACGATTCAGGCCGCAAGAACTACCAGAAAACTTCGGGGCGCTGGAGCTTCGACGGAAAGGTCATCGTGTTGTGGGAGCAGTTGCCAGGACGTTCTCCGCTGGACGTCCTCTTCGGGCAGAAAACGCATGACTCGATCTACCTGGACGTGGAGTCCCTCCAGCCGGACCAACTCGTCACGCGCTATCAATCGAACGGCGACCGGGTGGTGTGGCAACGTCTGCAGGAAAACGGTCCGCATTGATCGCCGACGTATGTACGTCGTGAAGCTCACTCCGGTACCGGCTCCGTCGCCGCACACGCGAACTCCAGCCGCGCCGCCGTCTTCCCGCGGACCGTCACCTTCCCCTTGAGGTAGAATGCGTTCGCCAGCCGCTCGGTCAGTTCCACGTCGATCTCGAGCGTATCGCCTGGGCGCACCAGTTGGCGAAACTGCACGTTGCTGACGCGGGTGACGACCGGCACCTGCCCCAGGGCGGGGGGCGCGACGTGCGCGATCAGCACGGCCCCCGCCTGAAACGCCGCCTCGCACAACAGCACGCCCGGCAGCACCGGGAACTGCGGATAATGCCCGCGGAAGACGTCCAGTTCGGGGTCCAAGTACTTGCGGGCCTGCAGTCGCTGACCGTCAACGTTGACGACGTCATCCAGCCACAGAAACGGCGGCCGGTGCGGAATCCACTGCTCAATCTGTTCCGTGTTCAAGGAAACCTGAAAGGCATGAAGGAAGAAGAAGAGGGAACACTAATATACACTGATCCCCACTGATAACACGACGCAGGCCGCTACGCAAACAAGATCGGCCGGACGCGTTTTGCGGCAGGCTGGCATTCGTGGAAGTGAGTGGTTATCCGGTGCGCCGGGCCAAACCTGGCTGATCTCGCCAGTTGAATGGAACGGACCCACGGATCCTACCCGTTCGCCATGGGGTCGATCGGGCGGCTGTCGGGGTGACCCGGCGGTCTAAGCCCCGTGACACGAAGGCGCAGATCGACGCAAGTCATTATCATTGCCTTGTGAATTCGCCGCGCCAGCAACAACTGTTCGATCCCGGGCCGGTCCCGATGCCCTGGGAGCTGGCGGCGGAGTCGGACCGGCTCGTCGCGCAGGTCGTTTTCGACCGTCCGCTGGAGACGCCCTATCACTATCTGGTCCCCGATGAACTGCGCGACCGGGTCGTGCCGGGGGTCCGGGTGCGGACGCCTTTCGGGCGCGGCGACCGGCTGACGACCGGGTTTTGCGTCGGCATCGATCACGGCGCGCCGGCCGGCAAACGGCTGAAAACCATTCACGAAGTCCTCGACCGGCGGCCGCTGCTGTCGGAGCAGATGCTGGAACTGACCCGCTGGATGGGGGAGCGGTATCTGTGCAGTTGGGGGCAGGTGCTCAATGCCGTCGTGCCGGCGGGAGTCAAAAGGCAGGCGGGGACGCGGGAGATCGTCTCCTACGCTGCGGCCGAGGGGGTCTGCGCACGGCTCGCAGAGCTGCGCGTCGGCACCAAGCAGCGGGCGGTGCTGGAAACGCTCTGCCGCACGGGCGGGCCGGTCCCTGTGGACGAATTGTCGGCCGCGGCCGATTGCGGCGTCAGCCCGATCCGCGCCCTGCAGGACAAGGGGCTGATCGTCCCGATCCGCGAACGCGTGCAGGCTACGCCCGCCGAACCGGCACACGTTGCGGGTGAGACAGACCTGAAGCTGAACGCCGATCAGCAGCGGGCGCTCAAGGAGATTCTGGCGCTCTTTCGCGCCGCGCGGCATGCGACCGTGCTGCTGCATGGGGTCACGGGGAGCGGCAAAACGGAAGTTTACATCCAGGCGATCCGCGAAGCCGTCAGTTATGGGCGGCAGGCGATCGTGCTCGTGCCGGAGATCAGCCTTACGCCGCAGACGATCCGCCGGTTCCGCAGTCGATTCGCGACCGTGGCCGTGCTGCACAGCCATTTGAGTGACGCGGAGCGGCACTGGCACTGGGAACAGATCGCGCAGGGGCGGGTGCAGGTGGTGGTCGGCGCGCGAAGCGCCGTGTTCGCGCCGACGCCGCACCTCGGTTTGATCGTCATCGACGAGGAACACGAAACGACGTTCAAGCAGCAGTCGACGCCGCGTTACCACGCCCGGGAAGTCGCGCGGGAGCGCGCCCGCCGCGAGGGCGTACCGCTGATCCTCGGCTCCGCGACGCCGACGCTGGAGTCGTTCGTCCGGGCCGTGAAGAAAGAAGACCTGTTGCTCACGCTGCCGCACCGTGTGGAGCGTCGGCCGCTCCCCCCCGTCGTGGTCGTCGACACGCGGAACGACCCGCAGATTGCGCGCGGCGAATCGATCGGCCGCGCGCTGCAGTCGTCGCTGAACGTCGCTCTGAAGGAGGGGGGGCAGGCGATCCTGTTTTTGAATCTGCGGGGCTATTCGACGCTGCTCTGGTGCTTTCGCTGCGGCGCCGGCGTGCAGTGCCCGAAATGCGACATTACGCTCACGTGGCACCGGGACCGCAAGCAGGTGCTGTGCCACAACTGCGAGTATGCCGCGCCCCCGCCTGCGACCTGCCCTGCCTGCGGGACGCCCGGCCTCAAATACCTGGGGAGCGGCACGCAACGGCTGGAGCATGAGGTCCGCGCCAAGTTTCCGGGCTGGCGGGCGCTGCGGATGGACAGTGATTCGATGCGCAAACCGGGGAGTCACGACCAGGCGCTGGATGCGTTCCGCCGTGGCGACGTGCAGATTCTGCTGGGCACCCAGATGATCGCCAAGGGACTGGACTTTCCCAACGTCACGCTCGTCGGAGTGGTGAATGCCGACACAATGCTGCATCAACCCGACCTGCGCGCGGGCGAACGGACGTTTCAACTGATCGCACAGGTGGCCGGCCGCACCGGGCGCGGGGAGAAAGGCGGGCGCGTGCTGGTGCAGACTTCGTGCCCGGACGCGCCGGTGATCCGGGCGGCGGCGAGACACGACTACATCGGCTTCGCCAGGGAAGAATTGCAGCATCGCCGGGAACTGGACCTGCCGCCGTATACATGCCTGGCGCGAGTGATCCTGCGGGGGCATCCGGAGGACCAGGTACACACGGAATCGCGGCGGATCGCACAATTCGTGCGCGACGCAGCGAGCCGCGTCGCGCCGGCCGTGCAGATCGTCGGTCCGGCACCCGCGCCGGTGCTGAAACTGCACAATCAGTACCGTTACCATTTCCGCCTGCAGTCGGCGGACATCCTGGCCATACGCGAATTGTGGCGGGCCGTGGCGGCGAACCTCGAACCGGTCGCGGGGGTCGAATTGACGATTGACGTCGATCCGCTGGACATGCGGTGATCCACGGCGGTTTTCTCACGTTCTCCCGTTGCAGGACCGCGATTGTGATGAAACCGGGCTTCTGCCTCGCGCGGCCACGCACGAAGAATTTCCGGAACAGTTTGACCCGTTTTTTTCCATGCCGGTATAATCCACAGGCTGGAGACATCACGGTCAGTCCCGGGCAGGGATCCCTGTATGCCAAATCGAATCGACGATCCGGTGGAGCGCGTGGTGCGGCGAACGCTGCTCGTGGCGGTGGCGGCGCTGTTGCTGTGTTCGCGCTGGTCGCCCACCGGGGCACAGCAACCGGAACCGCCCGTTCCTGCGGCGGCCCGGTACATCACCCTCAAAAGCCCGATCAACGACGAATCGATCGGCTGGGTGCGGCGCACGGCCCTGGAACTGCAGGATGCGGCCGTCCGCGAGAACCGGCAGGCATATCTGATCCTCGAGGTCCCACCCGGGACGAGCGAATACCATCACATCTACGGGCTGGCGACGTTTCTGACTTCGGCCAATATCGCCAACGTCACCACAATTGCCTGGGTGCCGGAAACGGTGACCGGCCACAATGCGATCATCCCGCTGGTGTGCAACGAAATTGTGATGCACCCGGATGCACAACTGGGGGACATCGGCCTGTCGCTGGCCGTGGAGCCGGAACACCAGCAGGCGGTCCGCCTGATGGTGGCGAAACGGCGGAACAAGAAAGTCAACGAGTATCTGGCCACGGCGCTGATGGATCCGTCGTCGACGCTGGTGCAGTTGACGCTCGAGCCGCAAGCGGGGACCACGGAGACGCGGCTGGTGACGGAAGAAGAAGTGCGGAGGATCCAGCAGAGTGGCGTCGTCATCAAGGACCGGAAAACGGTCAAAGAGCCGGGAACGGCCTGGGTCGTGTCCGGCGCTCAGGCGCGCGATCTCGACATCCTGGTGATGCGGACCGCTAACGACCGCCGCGAACTGGCGGACGCCTATACCCTGCCGGCCGAAGCGCTGCGCGAAGAACGCGGGCGGGGCGACACGAAGACGATCAGCCGGATTGCGGTGGAGGGGATGATCGATCCCCTGCTGGAATCGTTTCTCAAGCGTCAGATCGACCGCGCCGTATCGGACGGGGCCAAGACGATCATCTTCGACATCACATCCGGCGGCGGCATGCTGGCGCCCAGTTATGACCTGGCATACCGCATTGCCGACCTGGAAAAGCACGATATCCGCACGATCGCATTCGTGCCCAAAGCCGCCTACAGCGGGGCGGCACTGATTGCCTTCGGCTGCGATGAGATCTACCTGACGCCCGAGGCCAAGATCGGCGACATTCTGATGATCGAAATGCAGGAGGGCGGGGCGTTCGAGCGAGTTCCGGAAAAGGCCATGGCGCCGTTGCTCGAATGGCTCGGCGACCTGGCGCAGAGGAAGCACCGGCCGCAGGCGGTGTGCCAGGCCATGGCCAATCCGAACCTCGAAGTCTTCCAGGCGACCAACTCGCGGACCGGCGCGGCCTGGTTCATGTCGGATGCAGAGATCCACGCGCATGGAGAGGAGTGGGTCAAAGGCCCGATCGTCGCTGAAACCCGGCAAGGCTTGCCGCTGACGCTGGGCGCCAAGCGGGCCCACGAACTCAAGGTGATCGAGGCGCCGGTGGCTGATTTCGACGAACTCAAGCAGCGCGTCGGCATCCCGGTGGACGTCAATCCGCACCTGATCGGCCGGCCGTGGATGGACGCCTTCGTGTTCCTGCTGAACCGGCCGGAGGTGACGGGCCTGCTGTTCTTCGTGGGCATCGTCTGTATTTACCTGGAACTGCATTTCATGACGGGGTTCCTGGGGATCATTTCGGCCGTCTGTTTCGGGCTGTTCTTCTGGAGCAAGGTGCTGGGCGGCACGTCCGGCTGGCTGGGGGTAGTGCTGTTCCTGCTCGGGGTGGGTTGCCTCGCGATGGAGATCTTCGTGATTCCCGGCTTCGGCGTGGTCGGCGTGTCGGGGGCGCTCCTGATCTTTGCCGCGCTGGTGATGGCCAGCCAGACGTTCGGCAACCTGGAGCCGGGGCGCGACCTCGGAGAGGCCACCAGGACCATCGGCATCATCAGCGGATCGACGATCGCCGTGATCATCATCGGCGTCCTGACCAGCCGGTTCCTGCCGAGCATTCCGCTCCTGAACCAGATGATCCTCACTCCACCCGGCATGCGTCAGTCCGCGGCCCCGGATGAGCCGCGGCTGCGGCCCGAACTGACGGGTTCCACGCCACAGGGCTCGGATCTGCTGGGGCGAATCGGCACGACCATGACGGTGCTGCGCCCGGCGGGGAAGGCCGAAATCGACGGCCGCTACGTGGACGTCGTCAGCGATGGTCCGTTCCTGGGCGAGGGGACGACGATCGAGGTCGTGCGGGTCTCCGGTAACCGCATTGTCGTGCGGGGCGTCTGACAGCTCGTGACGTCGACCTATTGCAGCAGCGGGTCCGGCATACCCGCCTCTTCAAAACCTTTCGTCCGCAGGCGGCACGAATCGCACCGGCCGCAGGGCCGGCCCTGCGCATCCGGGTCATAGCAACTGTGCGTCAGCGAAAAGTCCACTCCCAGCTCCAGCCCCTGCCGGATGATCTCGGCCTTGCTCAGTTGGATCAGCGGCGTGTGGATGCGGAACCGCCCCATGCGCTCCACGCCCGCCTTCGTCGCCAGGTTTGCGAGTTCCTCGAAGGCGTTGATGAACTCCGGCCGGCAGTCGGGATAGCCGCTGTAGTCGATCGCGTTGACGCCGATATAAATGTCGAACGCCCCGAGCACTTCGGCCCAGGCGAGGGCAATCGCCAGGAAGATCGTGTTCCGCGCGGGGACGTAGGTGATCGGAATGCCGGCCGAGATCTCGTCGTCGGAGCGGTCCCTGGGGACGTCGATGTCGGCCGTGAGAGCCGAGCCCCCGAATGCGCGCAGATCGAGGGGCACGACGATGTGCGCACGGACCTCTTGCGCCGCGCAGACCCGCCGCGCGGCCTCCAGCTCGAAGCGGTGTCGCTGGCCGTAATCGAACGACAGCGCGCAGCACTCGAAACCCGCGCGGCGCGCGATGGCCAGCGTCGTGGCGGAGTCGAGGCCGCCGCTGACCAGGACGACGGCGAGTCTGGTATGACTTGAGTCGGTCAACGAGCGGGGCATAGGCAGTTCAACGGTCGGCGACGATTCCCAGGATGGTTTCCATTGCGCCGAGGCCCCTGCGTCAGAGGTCACAACAATCGCGTGCGGGGATTACTCCGCGGCCAGAGAGACACACACCACCTCCTTGTCGTTCCGGGCGAACAGGCACCGGTTCGCGAACGCCGGATGGCTCCACACGACGGGCCGGCCGAACGCCTCGTTTGTGGGCTCCAGAACATGGAACCGGCCGAGTTCGTTGTACCCCTCGCGCGTCAGCCGCGCGAGGATCAGGTCCCCCTGTTCATTGAACAGGAAAAAACGGTCCTCGTGCTTGACGAGGAATACGGTGGCATGCCCCGCGGGCCGATTGCCGGTCGTGGGCTGATATGATTCCCAAAGCCGGCGGCCCGATTCCAGGTCGACGCCGCGCAGCTCTCCCTGCTGGCAGCCGTTACCGTAGATCGTGCCGTCCTCGAGAAACGGCGTGCTGTTGGAGCAGTAGACGGCATTACTCCCCTCGCCTCGCCAGACGACTTCGGCACCGGGCCGATTGCGGTCGAGCCGGAGCAATGCACCGACGTTGCCGATGCCGCTGGCATAGAGATAGTCGCCCGATTGCCGCGGCGCGGTGACCGACATGTTGTAGTCGGGCTTGAGGTCGATCGACCAATAGACTTCGCCCGTCTCGGGATTGAGACCGTTGATTGCCGCCGGATGCCAGATCAGGAGCTGTTCTGTGCCGCCGGCGGTGATCAGGACGGGGGGACAGTAGCCGGCATCCGGGGCGGAGAGCGCCCGCCAGATCTCTCGGCCGGTGTGCTTGTCGAGCGCGACGGCAACGCTCCCTTCGCCCCCGGCGAGGCAGAACAGCTTGTCGCCGTCGACCAGTGGGGCCGCGGAGAAGCCCCAATATGGCGCTTTGGTGTGGTACTCGGCTTTCAGGTCCTTCGACCAGACGATGTCGCCGTCGGCCGTATCGAGGCAGTGCAGCTTCCCTTCGGCCCCGAGGGTGTAGACATGGTCGCCGTCGACGGTGGGAGTGACGCGCGGCCCGCCGGGGTAGGAGATCTCGTAGGTCTCCGGGTGCTCGAACGTCCAGCGGGTTTCGCCGGACTTCGCGTCCAGGCACAGCACGCGCTCCGTGCCGGTCACCTTCGGCTGCGAGCCGGGGTTGTTGGCGATCTCGCCCGTTTCGACGACGAGATCTGTGACAAACACTTTCCCGTCGGCAACCACCGGCCCCGAGTAGCCGTGCGAGACCGGGACGCGCCACTTCACCGGGAGGCCCGAGGCGGGGATCGATGAGATGACGCCGGTCTCGCGCCACACGCTGTCGCGCCGGGGGCCCATCCACTGCGGCCAGTCGTCCGCGGCGGCGGATGCCGTCGCCGTAATGAACAATAACGCCCAGACCAAACGATGCCGCATCACCGATGCTCCTTCTTCACTGTGCGTCGCCGCCCCCGCACGGGCATCGTACGTCAGGCGCGTACGGGCGTGCCAGAGTTCACGATGCGGCAAAGCCATGCGTGAGGGCCTTGAATTCGTGGGGAGACATACACCAACCCCACGAAATGAGGGTGCTCACGAATTGAAAATCCGTGCTACGGGTTGGATTGCACGACTCGCAGATAACGCTGCAGCGACTCGTCGAAGCTCGTGAAATGGTCACCCGGGACGCGCTCGATCGTGAGCAGTGAATCGGGGCCCATGGTGGCGTGGACCTGCTCGATGGCCACCTCGAACGGTTCGTCCTCAGCGCCGATGTAGGCGTAGTGCTGATGCTTCATGTGCTGCGTGTTGCCCACGAGCACCCGCACCGACCGCTCCTCGGGACTGCTCTCAAAGGGAACGATGTCGCTCCAGCCCAGAAACGTGGTCTGGTCGTACAGTCCACCGCTGCTGCCGCCGTGCCGGATCGGGACGTCCTCCAGCAACGACAACATGGCCGACACGCCGCCGCCGACGCTGTGGCCGAAGGTATAGATGCGCGCCGCGTCGACGTCGGGCTGGCCGGCAAGCCACTTGACGGCGGCGCGCGCGTCATCGACTTCGCCGAGGAACAGCTCGAACTCACCCGGGTTGCCGTTCTCGCCGCGAAGCATGGGGGCCATCACGATGAAACCGGCATCCATGAACGGCCGGCAGCCCTCCAGGTCTCCGGACCCGAACGCGAACCCGCCGTGAAAGAAGACGAGCGCAGGGTGCGGCCCCGGCGCGCCCTGCGGCCGGTAAACCCACGCCTTGAGTTGCAGCCCGTCGGAGGGGTACAGCACTTCCTCGACGCCGGCAAAGGGAGTTTCGACGTCGTAGTCTTGCGGCGCCGGCGCGCGCGTCGTCAGGTTTGTCTGAAATCCGTCGCGCCACTGCTGGAAGGTCATCCCTTCCGGAACGTCCGCCGAACCGATGAAGCCCTGGACAAAGCGGTTTCCGGCGAAGTAAATGCCGCCACAACACACACCGATCAACGCCACGACGCCAGCAACCGAGATCACGACCCATTTGACGGCGCCCCCGCCACCGGACGACGAACGCTTCTTCTTTTTCGCGCGTGACGCAGCCCCTTTGGACTTCTTGCGTCCGGGCTGCGGCGGCGGGAAGTCGCTTTCCACCGACCCGTAGGCCGTATCATCCAGGTCGAGGCTGCTGAAGTCGTCCTCATACGTTTTCGCCGGCGCCGGGACAGGCATGGACGCGTTGCATTTGCGGCAGCGGATGGTTCTTCCGCCCGCGGCATCCGGCACGCTGTATTTCTGGCCGCACCTTTGGCACTGGAGGTCGATCGGCATGGGGAGCAGAGTTGTTGTTCACCGGCTCGATGCAACGCGCTGCGGGTCGCCATTCGGGCGCGTCCCCGGCAACGGAGTCTGCAGCGGGTCGCTGCGCCACACAAGATACGAGTAAATGACCATCCATACCACGCAGCCGCCTGCGATGCCGAGCACGCACCACACGGCCCATCCCGTCCGAACGAAGGCGAGCGACGCAAAACACAATCCCATCACGCCGAACAGCCAGCCGGCCAGCCGGTGGGTCTTCGTCCACGAGAGTTCGCTGGAGAGGGTCCACGGCGTGCGGACTCCGACGAACCAGTTGGGGCGGATGGTGCGCATCGTGAAGCCCAGGACGACAAACAGCGCCCCGACGGCGACCGGCGCGACCAGTCCCACGTCGATGCTGCGGCCAAATGCCGCGAGCAGGAGCATGGCGTACACGCCGGCCATGAACAGCAGCAGGGCGTAACGGATCACGAGATACGCCGTCCTGAACCGGGCGTAATTCGCGCGCCCGGGGTCGATGCGCGGGAGGAACAGCAGCAGGGCGTACAGCCCCAGCGCGATCAGCGGCGGTACGAGGAGCGCCTCGAACCGGCCGCCGTAGCGGTCGACCTCGCCGGCGATGTTCCAATGCACGGGGACCCTGTCCGGCACGCGCGACCAGCAGAGGGCTGCAGCGATGAACATCGCCGCGAGCAGGGCCAGTTGCGGGAGTTCGGTACGCCAGGCGGTTTTCATGCTGGTGCCTCGACGTGGTTCACATTGTTTGTACGGCATCTGAGACGCTGCGGGAAGTGGGTTGGGGCGGACCGCGTCGCCGTTCGCGTTCCGCGGCGAAACGGCCGGACCTACCAGGAATTCCACAAACTCCGGGTCAACACAACCACCGAGTTTCGCGTAAACCGCATGCTGGGAAAAATTATTGTGCCTGCGAACCGCGGCATCGAAAGCTGCCGCCTCAAGGGGGACATGCATGCGGCGGCAGTTTCTGTTTCTCGCCGTCCTGGTGACCGGAATGCCGGCCGCCGCCGATGACCGCCCGGTCCCCGCAACCGGCGCCCCGATCAAGACCTGCACGCTCCAGGTGGCGGTGCGAAACGAGGACGGACAACCTGTCGCGGGCGCACGCCTCACCCCTTGGGCCATCGGGAGCGAGCGGGGACACGGGTTCTGGAAGGAGGAACTTCACGGCCCGGTGCTCACGGCAATTTCGAATGAGATGGGTATTGCCGAGCTTTCATACCCGCGGATTCACCGCCTCGGGGCCGCGACGAACATCCTCGCGTTCCCCGTGCTGAACGAAGGCTTTG
>CAZWGW010000133.1:0-12820 GCA_964633565.1 uncultured Planctomycetaceae bacterium | reverse complement strand
ATGGTGCCGCCAGCTTGCCGAAATGATGCCATATATCACGCCTGTGTCCAATCATGTTGATCCCACCCAGGTCGCTGGAGAACCAACAACGAGACTTGACCGACCGATTATGGCTTGTAGATCAACGACCCGTTCCGGGATTTGGCGCAACTCAAAGCAGTCCAAGATCCCACGACAAAAACCTGGACGCACATCCGGTACTTCGCCGTCGAAATCAGCCCAATCGGCCAAGGTGATTTGGGTCATTCGGCAGCAGGGAGAGGCACCCGATGCCTTCGTGCCTCGCTAGATTCAGCGCTTGGTCTGTAAAGCCCTTGCGCGACACCATCAATCGAAAATTGGCGTTCAGATTCTCAGTCTTCTTTGCAAACGCTTCGATAGCACCTGGTCCCTTCTTCCGGTTGTGGTCGCGGCACTCAATTACGCCCAGAACGTCACGCCCGGCAAATCGACCGCGAATTACAACATCGAATTGGCGAATATTTCCGACTCGATCGCGGAGCTTTTCGTTGTGCTTGACGCTTGTTTCAGGATCCATCATTTGCTGGATCCTTGCGACAGCTCGTTCGAGAGGCACGCCAGTGTTCTTTCGTTGGCGCACACGACTTCTTGATCTCTTCGCTCGCTTCATTCTATCGCTTGATATCGTAGACAGTTCGTCGGGGAGGATGTGGCTGGGTGAACGGAAAGCTCCGTCACTCCAGCCACCCGCACGCCTCCTTCGCGTGATACGTCAGGATCACGTCGGCCCCCGCGCGCTTGATGCTCGTCAGCACTTCCAGCGTCACGCGGCGCTCGTCGATCCAGCCGTTGGTGGCGGCCGCTTTGACCATGGCATATTCACCGCTCACGTTGTAGGCCGCCAGCGGTACATCGGGGTGGGCGTCTTTAACGCGGCGGATCACATCGAGATAGCTCAGCGCCGGCTTGACCATCAACAGGTCCGTCCCTTCGTGCAGATCGAGCGCCACTTCGCGGAGCGCTTCGCGGGCGTTGGCCGGGTCCATCTGATAGGTGCGGCGGTCACCGAACTGTGGGGCGCTCTCGGCTGCCTCGCGAAACGGGCCGTAGAACCCGGAGGCGTACTTGGCCGCGTAGCTCATGATGGGGATGTGCGAAAAGCCAGCGCCGTCCAGACCGCCGCGGAGTGCCTGGATCATGCCGTCCATCATGCTGGAAGGGGCGATCATGTCGGCTCCGGCCCGGGCATGGCTGATCGCCTCCTTGGCCAGGATCTCGATCGTCGCGTCATTGTCGACGTCAGGCCGGCCGGTCTTATGGTTCACAATGCCGCAGTGGCCGTGGTCGGTGAACTCGCAAAAACAGACGTCGGTGATGACAAGCAGGTTCGAGGTGACCTCCTTGATCGCGCGGACCGCCTGCTGCACGATGCCCGTATCGGAGTACGCGTCACTGCCGACGGCGTCCTTGCGCTCCGGAATGCCGAACAGGATCACGGCCGGGATGCCGAGCGATTCGATCTCCCGGATTTCTTCCGGAAGCTGATCGACGGAGTGTTGGAAGTGGCCTGGCATCGAACCGATCGGGACGCGCTGGTCTTTGCCAAAGCGAACGAACAGCGGCAGAATGAAATCAGCCGGGGAGAGTTCCGTCTCGCGAACCATGTCGCGGAGCCGCGGGTGCATTCGGAGACGTCGGAGGCGGGTGTGCGGGAACATGCGGTGCTCGTGCGTGACCGGAAAGTTTCCTCCTTTTTACCGAACAGAAGGAAGCGAAGGGAGCGAAGAAACGGAAGCGTAACCTGGTTGCCCGGAGAAACCGGGAATCTGGGTGCGAATCAATCGCCGAGTATGTCTACCGATGTGGGATCCCTACCTACCTTTGATTCCTTCTGTTTACCCGTCACTGAGCAGCGCAGTGAGGACTGCATACGCCGTGTCCGGCTCAACTCCGAAGTTGATCAATCCCGGTTGGCCGGACGTGTGCATCAATCCGCCGGAGCACGCAAAATCCGGCGTCGTAGTCGCTTAATGCATGCCAGTCGTGTTTCTTCACGCTTGCGGCGATTTCGTCGTCCACAACAGCAATCGAGTCAACGTCTATTGCGCCGCAGTTGCAAATTGCTGAAACGCCTCTGCCACTCGTCCCTCCGCGACTCCTCCCGTGTGCACGTACAGCCCGTAACGCAGCTTCAGACTCTCCCCCGGGTGCAGCACGCTCGGCTTCTCTTCTTCCTGGCCATTCGTGTATGCCTTCTCCCCCCATGGGTTGATGGCGAACAAACCGTAGTCGCGGACGTGGTAACGTGACGGCCGGAAGTTGCGGGGATCGTCCATGATCGTCACGCCGTACTGACGGCCGGCGATCGGGCCGACGTAGTCGATCCAGGGTGTGGGCTTGCCCCACAGCGCCGCCGTTCCCGAGACGCCGGCATCGCTGACGACCGGACCGCCGGCGATCATCTCGCGCATGCCGTTGGGAAGCCGGATGGCAAACAGCCCCTCCTTCGTGTCGCCGAATGTCACGGGCTTGTCGGCGGCCTTGAACTCGATGTCGTACGCCAGCAGCCGGTTGGCGTGGATGCTGATCGTCGACGTTTCGATCACGACCGGCTGGCCGTCGTCGCCGAGCCAGTGGTTTGTCACGCGCAGCACGGCCGGGTCGCCCGATGACTTCAGCAGTTCCACGCCGGCATTCCTGATCGTCCCCTTCTCGGCCCAGTAGGCGATGCCGTTCACTTCGTCGATCGACAGCCACAGACCCTTGTGGTGCGGGTGGTCGTAATAGAGGGGATGTTTGCGGTCGAGGCCGGCCGGCGGGTCGAGGTCCACGATGCGGGTGACATTGACCTTGAGCGGGATCACGTCGGACTGGTGGATCCAGGCATTCTTGTCCGCGACCCACAGCCAGGGGCGCTGGATCGTGCTGATTTCGAGAATCTCGCCGAGTTCGGCGGTTGCGGCCGCATCGCAGCCGACCTTGAGTTGCGCGTGTTCCTGGGCGACGAACACCTTGTTGCCGGGGGCGAACTCGTCCTCCGGAGGCGTCTGCAGTTCGGTCTCCAGCCGGTCGATCCCGCCGGGGGCGGCGATCGGGAACAGGAACGGCTTTTCGTAGCCCTCTCCCAGGTTGTAGACGGCGAAGACTTCATCGCCGATTGTGATTTTGACAGTGTGTTCGTTCTGCGAGAGCTGCACTTCATCGGCATGCAGCGCAGAGGTGATCAGCAGGAGTACGGCGAGGGTTCGCATTTGTGGAGCCTTGATGTGGATGTCCGTGGTCCATGGTCCGTCGTCCCTCCGGAAATCGCTCCGCAAAGGACAATTGACGACGGACCAAGGACGTTGTTTCAGTCTCCATGCAGTTGCCGCAGACGGGACGACGTCCGCAGCATCCACTGGATGCGTTCAAACTCGTTGAGCCAGTCCTGGACGACGGCGTCAGTGAGCGAGCCTTCGACCGTGATTCCGGATGGGCAGGCAGGGCCGGCATAACTGGAAATCATGCTGCGGTATTTCGACAACGTCCGGTCGCCGAACCGGCCGCAGACGTGGCCGTCTTCGCTCAGGAAGACGACCGTCGGCACCCGCGCTCCGCCGCAGGTCTGGAGTTCCGCGGTCAAATCGGGATTGTCGTCGCGGTCGAAGTACCGGACGCGGATTTTCGGCTGCGCCTGCTCGAAGTGCAGGAAGATCGGGCACTGGTTGACGCAGTCGCCGCACCATGCGCCGGCCACGACGAGGACTTTCATCTCACGGACGAAGCTCTGGAGCAGGGCCGTCTGTTGTGGAGTGAGGCTGACGGTCCCGTAGAAGTCGGTCCAGCGGCGGTGCTGGTCGGGGTTGGCGTATTTCCTGAGGAAGTCGGCGTAGGGGAGGCCGGTGTCGAAGCTGGCAGAGTAGTTGAGCATGTGTTGATTCAATCGGTTCCGTAAAGCACGACACTCGCTGGCGGCATCATGCACCGGCTTCCTCCAGTTGCGCCGCAAGTCCCAGCACCGCCATCAGGCGGTCGATTGCGGCTGAGTCGAGCGTTGCGGTCCCCTGCAGGAAGCCGTTGATCTGCGCCGCTTCGATACCGACGCGAGCCGCGAGTTCGTCCTGGGGAACGCCAGAGGCGGCGATCGCCCGCCGGAGCCAGCCGCTGAACGTCGCTTCCCGCAGTGCATCAAGCGTTGCCCGTGCGCGCCGCACGTTGGCATCACGTGCCGACGTCTCCTCCGCTACCGCGCGACGATACTGTTCGCGCTGCTCCGGCGTGAATGCCAGCATGAAACGGCGCCGTCCGGGCTGATCGCTCCGCTGTCGCTCCAGTTCCGCTCGCTGTTCGTCGGTCAGTTGCATCAGTCGTCCCCGACTTCGTAACCCGTTACAGGCAGAATGGTGAGATCGTCCAGGTATTCATAGACGCAAAACAGCAACCGGCCGTCAAGTGCAAACCCGCGGCACGCCGGACGTCCGCTCGAATCGCTGGTTTCCGTCAGAATCGGGTGACAGACAGCGTTCTCGAAGTCATCCTGAGTGACGCTGTGCTCCGCCAGATGGTCCACAATCGCCTCCGTCCAGAAAAAAACAAACTACGGCATGGGCGCCCTCCGCCGTCTACCGACGATCTGACGTTCGGACCATCGTGGCGTGGCGGCGGATTTTGTCAACCGCGGCGGCAATTTGCTCCACGTCGTCTCGCTCCCCGAGCAGGACGGGGTGATGCAACGCGACGCACCGGGCGTCGGCGTCTGTCGCGTGCGAAAGGTCGCCGGCCGCGCGGAATCGGCTGCGGGCATGGATCAGGTGCAGGCCGCGGAAGCCCGGGTCGACGGCGATCCCTTCCGCGCGCAGCGCCTCGCAGAAACGGTCGCGCGGGAGACAGTCGAATTCCGCGGGGTCATACTGGAACCCGACCTTGTAGTATGCCGTTTGCGAGTCGCCAAGAGTGCTCTGCAGTATTCGCAGGCCGTGCGCGTCGCCAAGCAACCGGGCCAGATGTGCGACGTTCTCCCCGCGCTGCCGCGTGTGCTCCGCCTGTTGCTCCCATTGCGGCAACAGGACCGCGGCCTGCATCTCCGACAGGGGATACGCTTCGTTGCCGCGTTGCGTGTACAGCCGCAGGCGCTGCACGACGTCGTCGCGGCGTGTGATCAGCGCGCCGCCACGTCCACAGGTGAGCAGTTTGGAGCCGCCGAAGCTGAACACGCCGACATCTCCCCACGTCCCGGCCGGCCGGCCGCAGACCGTCGCGCCATGCGCCTGGCAGGCGTCTTCGATCACGGGGAGCCCGCGCTCGTCGGCGATCGACCGGACGCGTGGCATGTCGACCAATCCGCCGTGAAGATGCGCGACGAGGATCGCGGCCGTCCGCGGGCCGATTGCACCCGAAATCTGTTCCGTGTCGATCTGCCAGTCGTCAGGGTGCAGGTCGACCAGCACCGGAGTGGCGCCGACCGTGACAATGTTCGTGAAATTGGACTTGAAGTCGTACGCCGCCATCACGACTTCGTCTCCGACTCCGACTTTCAGGCCGCGCAGCGCCAATTCCACAGCGGCGGTGCCGCTGCCGTACAGGACGGCGGACACTCCGCCATGCAGCGAGCTGATGCGCTCCACCAGAGCGGGGCAGTGCGGCCCGTGATACCGGCCCCAACTGCCGTCGGCGGCGAGCTGCACGAACACCGCGCGCAGCGCGGGGTCGTCCGGCGGCCAGGGGGGCGGACCCTGAGGACGGACCGGCGTGCCTCCCAGAATGGCGGGCAGATCGGAGGGCATGGTCGTCGTGTGGTGCACTGTCCCGGACGCTTTGAGCGTCCGGGACAGTGGCGTCGTGCCGTCCGATCATAGCGGCTTGAGCGGATAGATATCGACGTCGACGCCGCGCGACAGCAGGGCATGGTCGGGCGGTCGCTCCGGTGCAGGCAGGCCGCGCAGCCGGATCAGGTGGTCGTCCCACCGCGTCACGACTGCCTCCTGCAACGGGTACGGCACGTGATGCACCTGGCCGGAGTAGAGCCGACCACCGCGCGCCGAGAACAGGATGTACCGCTCCGCCAGGAAGAATTCGAGCGTCCCCGGTTCAGCAGTCCGGACGGGGCTGCGCGGTTCGTATGCAAAGCGGCAGGTCAGTGCCGGATCGCTCCCGCGGCGGTGCGACGTGTAGTCGATGCGACCGGTCGACGGGTCGAGCGTGTAATTCATCCGTGCCCAATGGTACGGCAGTTCAAACAGCCGCCGGCCCCACACGACGCCGGGGAGGCAGTTGGCGTCGAGCGAATAGAACCACACGCCCGGCGTGCCGCGGTCGTCGAAGGCATAGGTCCGCAGGTTGATCTCCTGAAAGTTGGAGATGCCGGGGACGCACGGGAACCACCGCGGGCGGATGTTGCGCATAAAGAACGGGACAATACCGACCCACGCCGTGCGGTCGAACGTGTCGACATGCAGTCCGCGGGGGAGCGTGGCTTGGATGAGGTCGGGATCGAACCGCCAGTGCAGGAACAGGAGGTCGCGCCACGAGTGATACATGACCAGCCGGTCCGCGGGTTGCTGCCGCGGCGCGAGGCGCTGTTCCAGCGTGGGGGCCGTCGGAGTCAGCGTGGCGGCGGTCGTGGTCATGGTTGAACCAATCCAGGTGAGATGGCGCGTCAACCGCAATCTGACGGACGGTCTTAACGGCGTGCTGCGGATTCTGCGCCGAAATTGCCCCGCAAGGGAAGCGTCACCTATGCTGGTCGCATGGCAACGCACAC
The DNA here is from genome assembly GCA_964633565.1 of uncultured Planctomycetaceae bacterium. Classification (GTDB taxonomy): domain Bacteria; phylum Planctomycetota; class Planctomycetia; order Planctomycetales; family Planctomycetaceae; genus CAZWGW01. Next base: position 6,120 of record CAZWGW010000133.1, on the reverse strand, counting down.
TGGAATGATCGTCCTCGGCTCCCGCTCTCCGCGACGGCTGGAATTGCTATCGTACATCGTCCCCGCGGATCGCATCGCCGTCGTGCCGCCGCACCGGACGGATGAGGCGGATTTCGCGGACTTGAACGCGGAATCCGAAATCGAAAACCGACTCCGGGAAATCGCGCGGACGAAGAACGACGATGTGCGGTCACAACTCGCTCCCGGCTGGCAGGCCGTGCTGACGGCTGACACGACGATTGTGGGACAGTTGGGCGCGGCGCCGGCGGCGGTCCTCGGCCAGCCTCCCGACGACGACTCGTGGCGCGACGTGGTGCGGGGCTGGTTTCGTGATTTCTATTTCGGCCGGACGCATGTGGCGCTCACGGCGATTTGCGTCACGGTTCCAGATGGTGGCCGGCACGAGCGCGTCGTCCGATCGGAGGTGACGTTTTCTGCGGACGGGGAGCCGTTCCTGGAGTGGTACGTCGCAACAGGCGAGCCGCGCGGAAAAGCCGGAGGCTACGCGCTGCAGGGGGCGGGGAGCCTGTTCGTTGAGCGGGTGAACGGCAGCCCGAGCAACGTCGTGGGGCTGCCGCTGCGGGAGACGTGGGAACTGCTGCGCGAGGCGGGGGTGGAAGTCGGGTTCACGGGGGCGCCCGCAGCAGTGTAGAATAACTTGCGAGAGCCGCCATTGCCTTGCGGCGAGGAGAACATTTGATGACGACGCTGGTCCTTGATGAGAAGACCGAGCAGACGCCTATTGGCGCTGTCATCCGCTCGGCAACCGATTCGGTGGTTGAAATTCGTGATCAGCACGGGAAGCTGATGGCAACAGTTCTTCTCGGCGATGATGAGGACGACTTCGATTATGCGCCATATCTCGCGGAAGTTGAGCGAAAGAGCGCAGAACTCGACCGCCGCGCGCGGCATCCTGGACCGTGGTTGACGACCAAACAATTCCTCGAAGGAATCCAGGCGGCGGAGCCGGACAAATGAGCCAGCGGTTTACGGTGGTGTGGTCACCGGAACTGGAGGCAGAGTATGCAGCCCGATGGAATGCGGCATCGCCGCCTGACCGCAGGCGATTGACTGAGGCAGCCAACCGAATCGACCACGAGTTGCGGTTCGCTCCCGCTCGCCGCGGACGGGGAACTCCTGAGCAACCGCATCGTCATGTATGGAAGGTCCACGGAATTGAGCCACCTGCCGTCGTGGTTTTTGATGTCATCGCCGCGGATCGCATCGTGCGAGTCCTTGAAATCTTCCTGAATCCGGAGCGATTCGAATGACGACCCTCGTTCTCGACGAAGTGACAGGACAAACCACGCTCGGCGAACTGCTCAAATTCGCCAGTGACCGCGTCATTGAGGTGCGTCATGACGATGGCACGCTCGCAGGCACGATTGTCTTGTCGCGCGACGACGGAGGTGTCGACTACGACAGGCTCGTCGCCGAGGCGGAACGGGACATCGACGAGTTGAGAAGGCGTGCCAACGACCCACGTCCTGCTTTGTCGACTTTGGAATTCATCGCCGCTCTCGAGCGGTTGTAGTCATCGCGTGACTTGTGCGAGCCCAAAGACGGTTTTCGTCCTGACCGAAGCCGACGCCCCCCTCCGCATCGGCCCGCGGCTCATCCCCACGCGTTATTTCCTCGCCCCGTTGGCCGGTTACACCCACCTCGCCTTTCGCCTCGCCCTTCGTGAGCTGGGGGGACTCGGCCTGGCGACGACCGACCTCGTGCAGGCGACGCTGCTCCTCTCCGGTCGGCAAAAGTCGCGCGAATTGATCGCCACGACGCCCGAGGACCGGCCGCTGTCGATCCAGATCTTCAGCGGCAACCGCCACGACCTCGTCCGGGCCGCGAAGTGGCTCGAAGAACACGGCTATGAGGGGATTGACATCAACATGGGCTGCCCGATGGCCAAGATTAACGGCCAAGGGGGCGGCGCCCGGCTGATGTGCGACCCCGACGGAGCCTGCGCCACAGTCCGCTCGGTTGTCGAGGCGGTTCAAATCCCGGTCACTGTGAAGATGCGCCTCGGCTGGGACGCGGAACAGATCACCGCGCCGGCCCTCGCGCGCGCGTTTGAACAAATCGGCGTGGCGGCCGTTACGATTCACGGTCGCACCCGGCAGCAGGGCTTTCATGGCCGCGTCGATCTCGACGGCATCCGCGCGGTCGTCGAGGCCGTCGAGCACATCCCCGTCATCGGAAACGGCGATGTCCGCACGGTCGAGGACGCCCTCCACATGCGGCGCGTGACGGGCTGCGCCGCGATCGCCATCGGACGCGGCGCGATGCTCGACCCGTGGATCTTCCGCAAGCTGGATGATGTGACAAATGGTTGGCGGCCGCCGCGCGAGCCGACAGCCGACGAGCAGATCGACTTCCTCGTGCGCCACTTCCGGCTGATGACCGACCAGCATGGCGAATACAGTTGCACGCTATTCCGCAAATTCGCCGGCTGGTACGGCGCTCGGCTGGGCATTCCGGAGGACCTCGAAGACCGGCTGCGACGGTTCGAGTCGGTTGTTGAGTTTGACGCGATCGTTGACGAAATCCGGGAACGCCACGGCGCGCGCGTGTCCCGAGTGCCCACAGCCCTCGTTCGGGTTCCAAACGGACCGAATGAACTGTGGTGACGTCAGAATCGCGTCTCAAGCATCACGCCTCCGGCGCCCTCGGTCGGATGGCTCCACGGCGCCAGCCGCACGTGGCCGTCGCCGTCCAGGTGAAAGTCCGCGACCGACTTCCCGATCACGAAGCCCAACGCAGCGCCGAAGACGACATCGGAGAGATCGTGGTCGCGCTCGTCGATCCGGCTCCATGAGACGAGGCCCGCCAGGACATACGCCGGAAGTCCGGCCTTCCAGCCGTAGTAGTCCTCCAGCACGGCGGCGATCGTGAACGTGCTCGATGCGTGAAACGAGGGAAAGCCCCACTGGCCGCCGTTCCAGTCGCTGTCCGGCCGGCTGGTGTTTGTGGCCCCCTTGATGGCCAGCGTCGCCAGGCCGTTGAGCGTGTAGGCGCTGATCAGCGCCTCGTTGAAGTCGTGGAAATGCGGTTCGTCGTTCCAGACGCTGATCGCCCAGGCGGACGCCAGCACCGGGACCTGGTACTGCGCTTCTCCCAGATAGCCCAGAACGCGGCTCCCGTCGCCCCAGCGCTGGGGATGTTCGGCAGTTTCTTCGAGGACTTGATCATCCCATCCCTGCCGGATGCCGATTGCGGCTCCGGCCGAGACGGCCAGGATGAGCACGTTCTCGGGGTTCGTGATGGCCCGTGCGTCGTCATAGAGGACATAAGGAAACTCGTGCAGATCGTCGGAGAAATGAAACGCATCCGGATTTCCAGGGTCTTCCCGGAGCGCCTGTGGGCGGCCCAGCGTCCCCGTCGCGCATCCCCGCTCGTCATCCACGGGGAGAAAGTCACCCTCAGCCATCGATACGGCCAGCTCGGTCAAGGGGACGGCGTACCGTGCAGGTCGTTCCTCCAACAATCGCCGCAGCGCCACGTTGCCGGATGGACTCCGGGCGAGCCCATGGCAGCCGGCACACAGCAGAGCAAACAGGTGGATTGCAGCCCGACGCCATCGCACGTGTCGTCACCTCCGCGTGTCTCGACCCGTTCGTGTGCGACCCCGCGCGCTGATCAATCTCAGCAATTGTCACCCGCGACCATCGTTGTCGTGGCGTACTGGGAGTCGAGCGCGCACGATCCTCGCTGTGGAATTCCCCGTGTTCAGCATCGACGGTCCGGCGCGACCGGCGTCATGAGAACCGTCACACTGTTCATCGTCACCGCAATTCGCAACCCTTCCCGGTCTTGTGTATTTTGACAGTCATGTCCACCGCGGACTGGATTGCCCGATTCGACGCCGCCTGCGAGCGCTGGACCGACCGGCTCAATCCCGTGCTGGTCAAGGAGACGCGGCAGGCGCTCCGCAGCCGGTCGTTTCTGGTAGCGTTTCTCGTCACACTGGGGGCGAGTTGGTGCCTCACGCTCGCGCTCGGGGAATGATTGTGTGCCTGGTCGCCGGTTCGCTGGCGATCGAAGTCGGCCGTTCGCGAGTCGGCTTCCATATCGGTGACGTTTGCGCGGGACTGGCGTGCCTGGGGTACTTTCTCACGGTCTATGGGATCGTGACGGTGGCTGTGGCCATCACGCAGTTCACTCCGCCGCGGCTGCCGCCCGGATTGCGCGACCCGTGGCTGACGCGCCGCGGCGCCCCCCGCGCCCCCCGGCGACCGGTTTCCCGCACACCGCACACCACGTAGAATACGCGGCCGCCAACTGAGGTGGTGAGGAGATGAGGTGATGATGGGATGAGGGGATTGTCATTCACCTCATCCGATCATCACCTCACCCCTTGACTTCCGTTCGTCAGGAACTCGCGTCGGGCGCAAGTCGACGTCCTTTGCAGCACACAGAGCCAATCCCACCCATGAGCACCCTTGAGTCGTCGTCCCGCTGGCTGGAGCGGCTGAGCGACTGGGCGAACCCGATTCTCGTCAAGGAAACGCGGCAGGCGCTCAAGAGCCGCCAGTTCGTGGTCACCTTCATGCTGCTGCTCGCGGCGAGCTGGCTGCTGTCGCTGTTCATCATGCTGATGGCGGGGGCGCAGATCGAGTTCGGTTCGGTCGGCACGCAGTTCTTCCAGATGTACTTCTACGTGCTGTCGTTCGCGGTGCTGGTCCTCATCCCGTTCGGATGCTACCGCAGTCTGCTGGCTGAGCGCGAGCAGACGACGTTCGAATTGCTCTCCATCACGTCGCTGTCGCCGCGGCAGGTGATCTGGGGGAAGCTGCTCAGCGCCGGACTGCAGATGTTCATCTTTTATTCGGCGATTGCGCCGTTCATTGCCTTCACGTCGCTTCTGCAGGGATTTGAATTCGCTCAGGTCACCTTCCTGCTGGCGGCGGCGATGCTCGCTTCGCTCTCGGCCTGCATGGCCGCGCTGATGATCAGCGCCATGGTGCGTGCCGGCGTGTGGCAGGCGATCGTTTCACTCACCGTCCTCGGGGGTCTGCTGTTCCTGTTTGTGATGGTGATCCCGATGACCGTGGAAATGGAATACTGGTTCGACGTGACCCTGCCGGATTTCTGGTGGGTGATCGGGCTGTTGCTGCTCGCGGACGCGATGTATTTCCTGCTGTTTCAGCAGATCGCCACGTCGCAGTTGACGTTCGAGGCCGACAACCGCTCGACGGGCATCCGTCTCGTCTGTGCGGCGCAGTTCCTCCTGCTGTGGGCCGGGGCGCTCGGCTACGCGTTCTGGTCCGCGGGCACCGCGCCGACTCTGCCGGGTGAAACGATCGTGGTCTGCACCGTGCTGTCCGGCCTGCACTGGTCGGCGGTGGGACTATTCATCACAACGGAGGACGGCTTTCTGTCGCGCCGCATCCGGCGGAACCTCCCGCGGAGCGTGCTGTTGCGCCTGCTGCTGTCCCCGCTGCTGCCCGGCGGCAGCCGCGGGTTCCTGTTCCTGCTGTTGAACGTGGCGGTACTGGTGACGGGCGGCGCGTGGCTTGCCAGCGTATACGTGCCATCGGACCCGCAAATCATGCCGCTGATTCTGTGCACGGCGTGCTACCTGCTGGTGTATCTGGGCATCGGCAGTGCACTGGGCCGGTGGTGCGGGGCGCTGTCGAGCGACATCCGTCCGGGGCACGTGCGCGTGCTGACGCTGATCCTGTTCGCCATCGGCTGCATCGGACCGTACGTGCCGATGGTGTTCGGCGCCTCCTACGACCGGGCTTTCCATCCGGTGATGATCACCAATCCGCTGGTGACGCTCTTGCACGTGTCCGATGACCGGTCCTATTCTCCGATAATCTTGCCGGCCCTGTCCGTCGCCGCGGGGCTGATCGTCCTGATGAACCTTCCGGCCGTGTGGCGCTCCATCCGGGAAGTCGTATTCGCGGATGTACAGCCGGGAAAGGCGTCCGGGCTGCCGTCTGCCTGAGAGCCCACACCGGACTTGTCCCTTTCCCATGCCGGCCGAGAAGTCCGACGCCCTGGTGATTCGCCTGACGGATTTCAGCGAATCCAGCCGTGTCGTGACCCTGTTCACGCGCGACTTCGGTAAAGTCTCGGCCCTGGCAAAGGGGGCCAAACGGCTCAGAAGCTCCTTCG
>CAZWGW010000132.1:0-12851 GCA_964633565.1 uncultured Planctomycetaceae bacterium | reverse complement strand
ATGGCAGGACCTGAACCCGCTGGTGACGCTGACTGGCCCGAACGACAAGGCGCTGCAGTTGACTCCCGTGCGCGACTTTCTAAGTTCACCCCCCTACATCGAGGCCCGCGAAGGCTGGACCTACTTCGCCGTGCCGCTGGCGGGGAACGACGAATGGAAGCGGACCGGGGACGCCCTCAAAGAGGTGCAGTCGATCGATCTCGGTTTCGATTCCTGGGGTGCGCCGCCGCTGGTGATCTGGGTGGATGGGCTGGGGGTGAAGTAGGTCCCGTCTGCCGGGCGGGACCGGGGGGAGCAGACGTCAACAACACAAGGGGCCGCAAAGCACGTGATACTTCATTGACGTTTCCCGAATTCGGCGAGGATGTCCCTCAGCGTCCGCCCACGCGGCTGTTTTCGAAGTTCCGCGACCTCTTCATCGGTCAGCGGAATATCGATGTTCTTGTACGAGGCGGAAACGGGACTGACATAACCGAGGACGTGACCTTCCTCGTCACAGACCTCAGCCAGTTCGGCGAAATTGCGCAGTGGACAACGTGTCGGAATCAAGGACGATGCGAGTCATGTTGTTGCGCAGTTGAATGCCGTGTGAAGACGCCTTCCTGTGTCAAGATTCGATCTCGCCAGAGGCAATCCCGTGTCGAGTTTCGCATACTCGGCCTTCAGAATCGAATACAAATCCGCACCAATCGCCAGAAAAATCCGCGGCTCGCCTCGCGCGAAACGTACGGCTTAGCGCACGGCGGCTTTCCGGAGAAGCGTGAATCGACATCGGAACAAGTTCGGGTGGGGGTCGTAATGCGGAAAGGCAGGGGGTGATGACAGAGGACGAGAATCGCCGAATGTGCGATACGGCAGTTGGCGCAGGAAGGTGAAACCTCGCATATGGGCAAATCACGCTGATGGGTCTTCCTCCAGCGCTGTGTTGTTCCCAAAGTCCGTCACAATACCCATTCTCGGAACCATGATGACTGACTTTTACAAGCGTCGCTTCAAGCTGATCGCCGCGACATTGCTCCAGAGCGTCACTCCATCCTTCCTCTTGCACGTCGCCGCCGATGATGACTTGTGTCCGGCCAAATCGGATTCGCAACGCAATTGAGGCAAGATTGTGGTGCTGATGCGAGCGAGAATTGAATCGCCCGTTTTGATCAAACGCCGATCGCAGTGCTTGCTCGTAACGCTCTACCTGCTCGCCTGATGGTGCAACGGCCTCCACCAGCACGTCGCCCTCTCCATCGATCGGGCCAGGATACAGGCGTGTGTTGATATTCGCGAATCTGATTCCTGGCTCGTTCCGCAGCTTTCGCTTTCGATCGACGATCTGAAAGATACTCATCAGTTCTGCAGAATCGGTCAAAGGGCCAACGTCTGCATCAGCGAGGGCGGCTGCCCGCGTCGCCTCGTACTGAATCTTCCTTGACTGTTGGTACGACTTGATGATCCACCCGAGACGTTGACCCTCCATCGCCGCTGGTCGCCAGAAGTACTTGACGTCAAGATCGTCAAGCAGGTGGCTCATCCCGCGAAAGTGATCGTGGTGCGGGTGCGTCAGACAGAGAAATTCAATCACCGAGACATTGCGAGCGGCGAGAAACGTGCGAACCGGATTTCGATTCCGGTCGCGGATCGACGGTGAATAGCAATCGATCACCCCCCAACGTCCGCTGGGTAACCTGACGACGGTGCTTTCACCAATCGTGCCGCCGAAAATATAGATTTCAAGGCGTTGGTCCGCGTCAATCGTCGCCATCGATGTCGGCCCCAGCGAGAAACTCGTCCACCTCATTATTGCTGGCGTCGACTTCCTCCTGGGTCAACACAATATCAGCCAAGGGCTCAATTTCGACTGTGACAGCGTCCCCTGATTTCACAGTGCGGCACCGAAATCGCGATCCCTCACCGATCCCCTTCGCAAGCAGCTCTTTGGCCGCGTATTCGCCTTCAAGCGGCTCGCCATGCTCACTGATCAGCGTGACAAACGCGACCTCATCGTGCACTTCGTCCACGTAGCCGTCAAATGTTTCCAGGACTGTCGGAATGCTTGATTCCGATCGAAGCACATCCATGAGCGATTCGCCGGACTCTGACGCGGGAACTCGGGATAAGATCCCGGCCACCTCCCTCACCGAAAGGCGATCCGGGCAGAAACGCCTGATTACCAGCTCAAGGTATTCCTCGGATAGCGCCTGGTTTGCGCTGGAGGAGCCTTCTGGCGCCCGGCTTCCTCCTTTGGGCGGCTCTCGAGCGATAAACTCTTCTGCAATCCTCTCTTGCGTTTCCTGGCACCACCTGAAACGCTCGTCGGGCAGAAAAAAATGACTCCGAAAATCCTTGACCTCCGCCGGTACGGAGGGAGACTTGCTTGCTTCGGCGGGCGTCGCACCGGGTGTGGACTTCGGCGCTGATTTCTGTGCCGACTTGGCGCGCGACTTACGCGGCTTCGCTTTCGACATTGTCGCAACAACCGCTTGGTGGATCTGTTCGCAGCGTTTGGATTGCAAGTTGGAGGACTTCCGGGAGCGCGCTCACGACGTGGCCGACCAAGATGCGCGTCGAACCGGGACTCCTCTTCGCGATTCTAGTCGAGGCATCAGCCAGATTGCGACCGAACTCATGTTGTAGCCGAATAATCTCGAGCGCAGCCTCGACATGGATTCGAGGAGTTCCGGTCTGGTCCGTCATGGAATTCCCTTCTGCACTCATTGCCTGTCAGTCTGGCACCGGTAATGTAAGTTTTACAAGAGCGTTCGGCAGAATCTGCCGAACCGGTTGCCAAACTGGACAAGATGGGGTTGCGGGGCGAACTGGTCGCCGCTCGCGGCACATTGACGCACAAATCTGTGCTGCGAACGCAAACGCCGGGCCAATGATCGAAGTCGTCAGTTCCATCAGGCCTCCGAGTGGTGCCAGGATTGGCCCCAACGACCGTCAATACTCATTCGCCTCCTCCCCCTCCCCTCCCAGCGCCACCGGCTCCCGCTTCGCCACCTGCCGGATCACCCGCCCATCCCGCTCGGCGGTGAGCTTCGCCAGCGCGGTGGCGGTGGTCATGAACCCGAGGTCCCCTTCGATCCGGTCGCGAATGCTTACCCCCCCCTGCTGCTGGTCCTTGGGGCCGACGACCAGCATGTACGGCACGAGGTCAAGTTGCGCGTCGCGGATCTTCTTCTTGACGTTCGCCGAGTGAGTGTCGATCGCCACGCGGAAACCGGCCTCCTGGAAGTGGGCCTGGATCTCGCGGCAATACGGGAGCATGTCGTCGTTGAGCCCCAGAATACGGACCTGCTCCGGCGCGATCCACAACGGGAACGCCGCCGCGAAGTGCTCAATCAGCATCCCGACAAACCGCTCCATCGAACCGAACGGGGCGCGGTGGATCATCACCGGCTGGTGAGTGGCGTTGTCGCTGCCGACGTACTCCAGGTCGAATCGCCGCGGGAGGTTGTAGTCAAGCTGCACGGTCCCAAGCTGCCATTCGCGGCCAATGCAGTCCCGGACCATGAAGTCGGCCTTGGGACCGTAGAACGCCGCCTCCCCTGCCCGCTCGTTGAACGACAGTCCTGATGACTCGAGCACGCCGCGGAGCTTGCTCTCGGCACTGTCCCACAGAGCCGGATCGCCGACGTACTTGTCGCTGGCCGCGTCCCGGAGCGACAGTTGCACGCGGTAGTCGTCCAGCCCGACGCTGCTGAGCACGAACTTCACGAGGTCGAGAGTGCTGCGGAATTCCTCCTCGACCTGGTCGGCAGTGCAGAACAGGTGCGCGTCGTCCTGGGTCAGGCCGCGCACGCGCAGCATGCCGTTGAGTTCGCCCGACTGCTCGTGACGATAGACGGTGCCGAACTCGGCCAGCCGCACGGGCAGGTCCTTGTAACTCCGCGGCTCCGACTTGTAGATCTGCACGTGGTGCGGGCAGTTCATCGGCTTGAGGAGGTAGCGCTCCTGGGCGCGTTCCCATTTGCGAAGCGCGTTGAGCTTATCCTCTGGAGTGCCAGCCGCCGGGTAGTCGCCGAGTTCCGCGCCAAGGTCCTGTGCGGCCGCCAAGAAGTCCTTCTCGGCCTTCGCGGTCAGGTTGGCCCCCTCCAGACGCTGCTTCCAGACGTCGACCAGTTGTCCGGCCGGATGCCCGAACAGCGGCGGGAATTGTGACTCGCGGTAGTACGGGAAGTGGCCGCTGGTCTCGTACATCTCGACCCGGCCGACGTGCGGCGAGTAGACCGGCTGGTAGCCGCGACGCAGCAGTTCCTTCTTGATGAACTCTTCCAGCAGGACGCGGACGGTCGCCCCTTTCGGCAACCACAGGCAGAGCCCCTGCCCCACGTCGTTGGAGATGCTGAACAGGTGATGCTGCTTGCCAAGCACCCGGTGGTCGCGGCGTTTGGCCTCCTCGACGTGCTCCAGGTGCTTCTGCAGGTCTTTCTTGTCGAAGAAGGCGGTGCCGTACAGCCGTTGCAACTGTTTGTTGCTGGCGTCCCCTTTCCAGTACGAACCGGCCACGCTGAGCAGCTTGAATGCCTTGACCCGGCCGGCGTCGGGAATGTGCGGCCCGCGGCACAGGTCGACGAATTCCCCCTGGCGGTAGAAACTCAGACTGGCATGATCGGCCAGCCCACCGGCGATGTGCTCCACCTTGAGGTCCTGGTGCATGTCCTCGCAGAACTGCAGTGCCTCGGCGCGCGGCAACTGGAACCGCTCAAACGGCTCGGCCTCGGCGACAATGGTCGCCATCTCCTGCTCGATGCGCGGGAAGTCCTCCTCGCTGATCTTGTGCTTCAGATCGAAGTCGTAGTGATAGCCGTTGCCGGTGATCGGACCGAACGCCAGGCTCACCCCTTCGTAGAGCCGCATGACGGCGCGGGCCATGATGTGCGCGCAGGAGTGCCGCAGCACACCGAGCGATTCCGGGTCGCGGTCGGTCAGGAGCTTCACCGGGATCGGATCGGCGTGCGAGACCTCTTCAAGCGGGCGGGCGGCATCGACGATTGTGCCGTTCACCTTGGCCGCGATCGTGGCTTTCGCGAGGCGTTCCGAGATCGCGCGGGCGACGTCGAGCGCGGTCGCGCCGGCGGGATAGTCGTGGACGGAGCCGTCAGGGAGTTGGACGTTGGGCATGGGGAGAGCCTTCAGCTTTCAGCGGTCAGCCATCAGCAATGGGAATCCAGCAGCTCGTTCGCCATGAGACTGATCAGGGACGCAGCGCAACGAGGACTGGTTCGCTGATTGCTGAATGCTGACGGCTGACTCAGGTTCGCCGCGGCCGCCGGTACGAAGGGCGGCTGGTGCGCGACGGGCCGTATGAAGCGCGTTCTAGTCGAAGGGGCCGAAGAACGTCAACGGGTCGACTTCTCCTCAAGCCACCCAGAACGACTCAAATTCGGTTCTCACGGCCATGGCGCCGTCCCAGACAAAGAGCTGCTCGTGGCCGACCGCCGCCAGACAGCCCGATGCGGTTCCGAACGACAACTCCCAGACGGCTCCGCCACTCCGCAGCGCCGCAACATCGTCGATGCGATACCGATCCTTCAGACGATCGTCCTGCGGTTCGACGTCCACGCGGCTCCACCACTCTTCGTACCACCATGGGTCGGTCAGATTGTCCTCGCCGATCAGCTCCTGCCACGCGTCGAACTCGTCACCAAGGAGGATCGCGGCATACGGAGATGGATCAGGCAGGAAGGTGGGCAGCGCGCGCAGGCCGACCGGCGTCGTTGTGACGACAAACGGCCTGGTGGCTTTCGGTTGAAACGCCCCCTCACGTGAGCGAAGTTCTCGGAATGACTCCGTGATCAGCCGAATCTGTTCCAGTTCGGCGTCCGTCAGCGAATCCCAATCCGGCGCGGGACGGCGGACCCGGCACTCGGCGGCATACGCGAGCAGTTTTGGGAAACAGGCGACCGCAAGTTCGCGCTTGCGCCGGATGCTCCGCACAACATCCTCGAAGAACTCTGGACCTTCCCTTTCCCACATCTCCGCACATACGCCAATGTAATGGGTGCCGTTGGTCGTGACGCCGACTTCAGCAAGCGCCTGCAGTGCCTCATTGAGCGATTTGAACATCGCGCGGGCGTTCCCGATGACTGATGCTGATTCTATCAAACCGGAGAAAAAGCGCCAGCCGCATGTTTTGACGTTGCGCTTTTGGCGTGAGAGGATTGACATCGTAACCCGAAGCGTAAGCGAGGGGCTGAGTTGCACGACGCCCGATCTGCTGACTTACACCTCGAGTTTTGACAGTTTTCCGGCAAATCGTGCGAAGCGCAACATCAAAGGCCGCTTGCGAGGCAGGCCCTGATCGACACGCGAGAATGGAAGTTGGACTACACCGCGCCCGCTTCGACGGGCTCGGGCTGTTCTGCGTCCATTTCCGCAGCCGGGACCGGCGAGACCGGTTCGGAAGCAATGCCTTGCGACACGAGTTCCGGCGGGACTTCAAATTCGGCCGTGTCCTTGGCCGACGTCTGCGACTCCGGATACGGTTCGTCGAACCGCTGCGTCTCCTCGTGCAGCTTGGAAAGCCGGTTGAAGCTGTTGAGACAGACGGAAAACGCCCCTGCTCCGCCCGTCAGCAGCAACCAGCCCAGCCAGCGCATCGCGCCGGGGGGCATCGTCGTCAGGAGGTACGTCCCCCCGGAGAACAGCGGCACCATGCAGCCGGCCGAAACGAGCCACACGATGCGCGCCCGCTTTTCCGTCGTCTGCCGGGCCACGATCGCGCGCGCGTAGTTATTGGCCACTGCGCGCAATGACGAAATCTCCTGGCGGACCGCCGACTTGTTGACGCGCGCGGCAGGCTCGGCCTGGGTGCTGCGCGAAAGTTCGATCGCCGGCGTGACTGGAGTGACTACCCCGGCGTCCCGCGCAGACGTGAGGTGTCCCCCCGCATCATCCGCCTCGGCGGAGGCCGGTCTGCTGTCGAGACTGGCGCGCAGCGATTCGAACAGTCCGTCCACCCGTGCCGAATCCGATGCGACCTCTTTGACGACGTGGTACGCAATCGGCGTCTCCGGTTCCTGTGCCGGTTCGTCCTCGCGGTGCGACCGTTGATCCGCGGGGACGCCAAACAGTTCCGTCAACTGCCGCCGGAGTTCTGCGACTCTCGGTTCGACGCCGAGCGGGTTCTGCGCGTCGTCCAATGCCTCCGCGGCCTCCCGCACGGCAGCGGCGTCGTGTGGGTCATCGACGGTTGCCGCCGCCTCCCGTTCCGCGGTGACTTCGACCACACCGTCCGGCGGCTCGGCGGCCTCCGGTATCCCGTCACCCCCGGTCACGGCGTTCGGCAGAATGCTGGCAGGCAGCTCGTCCATCGTCGCAGCGCCCGACGGTGCCGCGTCGAGTTCATGGGCGTCTTCCCAGACCTCCCCGGCTTCCGGCATCCCGGTTGCCTGATACACGTCGTGAACCGGTTCCTCGGCCTCCGGCAGGGCCGCGACTTCATGCAATTCGATGGATGGTTCCGCCGTCTCCTGTGCGAATTCGCGCTCGGGCAAATCGTCGACGAGGTATTCCGGCGGCGTATACCACTCTCCCTCGTCCGCCGGCATGAGTTGAGGCGGCTCGTCCGCGACCGCCGGCTCGGTCCAGGCGCTGGCGGGTCCGCTCATGGCTGGCTCAATCGGCAGATCGCTTTCGCGGGGGACGACATCGGACGGGATGTCGCCGATCGATAAGTCGTTGAGCCCCGCAGCCGCGCTGAATTCGTTCGCCGCAGGTTCCTCCGGCGGAGGCAGTTGAGGCGCCCTGAACCGCAGCGCCTCGCGCCAGTGCGGGATGTTGACCGCGTCCGGCCCGGTGTCTGGCGACATCCCCAGGCGTGCTGACCGAGTTTCCCCGTCGGCCTTGCATTCGTCGCCGGCCATGTGCTGGTCGGCGGGTGCGTCGACGACCGTTTCCTCAACCGGCACGATGACAGCGGGTACTGCCGTCGTCATCCGGGCAACGGAATCAGCCACAGAGGCGGAAGCCGGCTGCATCGCGCGCAATTGCTCGCGGGTCGACACCATGATCGGCCGCGGCCGGGGCTGGCCAAACGGGTTCGCCGGCGCGGCGGCTGCCGACCCCACCATCGCCGATGTCGTCCGCCCCACGTACCGGAAAACGATTGTCATCAGACCGGCCCCCAGAAGCACGCCCGCCAGAAAGAACCAGAGCGCGGGTCGGGTGAATTGACGGGGCTTGGCCGATGCGTCCTGCGGAGCCGCTGAGATCGCCGGTGCGGCGGCGACTTCGGGCGCTGCCGATGGCACTTCAATCAGTTCTCCGGGCGACGCATCCTCCGCCGGTGAAGTGACGGCCGGATCGGAAGTCTCCACCATCGGCGGCGCAATTGCGACCTGCGGCGCAGGGATTCCCACGAGGCGCACGGAGACCGTGGCTGCGTCGCTGTGCCCGGCCCGATCGGTGACCCGCACCGTCAGCGGGACCACCTGCTGTCCTGGTGCGAGGTTGCTCCCCGGTGCAATGGCGAGCCGCCCGGCGGCGCTCTCCAGGATGAGGAGCCCCTCGGGATCGCCGGCGATCACCTCGAAAGTCAGTGCCTCCCCTTGATCCGGGTCGTGCGCGTGCATTAATCCGGAGGCGGCCGACGAGTCGGCGGCATCCCCGACCAGCGTCAGCGACTGCGCCGGAATGACAGGCGGCTCATTGATGTCGAGGACATCGATCGTGACCAGTCGCTCCGCGCTGACCGTGAACAGGTCCACCACGGCCGCGGGATCGACGTTCGACGTCAGCAGGTCGGCGGCAAACTGGCGTTGGGCGGCGTCGGCCGTCGAAACCACCTTCAACCGGATCGTCAACTCGAACCGCGATCGGGATTCAAAGTCCAGCAGCTCCGGTCGCGCGACGCGGAGTTCCCCCGTGCGCCCGTCGACGGCGAACGTCTCGTCCGGATTGCCGGCGATGATTTCAAACACATGCGAATCGGCGGTCTCCGGGGCGGGCACGGGCAACCGGCCCACGACGGCGCCCGCCGCCGACTGTTCCGAAACCGTAAACTCGTCGTCGGCAGGGGTTCCGGACGCCCGGCCGGCGGCGCCGGTTGCGCCACACAGCACCAGCATGCCCAGCAGTCGGAGGAAAGCGGATGCACTCACAGCGGGGTCCTCGACGGAATCGTCAGGGAAGAAATCGCCCCCCCTCGTATTCCCTATCATCACAAACGGCAGGTTGCCGCGTTAACCTGCGGGATATTCCGGACATCCGCCAACTCGCCGCTCGAAGCGACCGGGGAGCGCCACCCCCTTCCGCGCATTCGTCGCCTGCGGTTCGTTGCGTGTGCCGTGCACGTTCCGGACGACCTGAATCGCCCGCATGCGTGTCACAACCGCGAGCGGGTTCGATGGGCACGGAGGTTTGCATCAGAACGGATCATCCGCCCGCGCCGTTGCGTCCGATTGTCACACCAGTATGGATCTCACCTCCCAGGCATGTCGGTTCGCGTAGGGACATGTGGACGGCGCCGGGTCGGTCGTCTGCCGCGTCGCAGCGGCGGGACCGCAACGGATTGAACGGCAGCAGCACGACCGCAACGGAGTTCGCGGTGGTGCCGATTCTGCACGGACGTCAACATGCCTTCGAAACGAATTCGAACGCTGTGTCTGGCCGGCTTGTTAGTCGCGCATGCCGCGGGCTGCAGCGGACTGCACACCAGGCTGAGTGACCGCCTCCGTCGCTCCACCTCCGCAACCGACTCCCGCCACGAGCCGGGAATCGCGCGACTGGACGCCACTGGTGCTTCAGGCCCGGGCCAGCAGGCAGCAGAACTGCCGGCATCGGCGCCGATCCTGCCCGCGCCGGCCGCGTCCACCGACGACGGCGACAATCATGGGCTGTTGAACGAGCCGCCGGTTGATCCCAGGCTTGCCGCCCGCGCCCTGCTGGACGACCTCGGCGCCCGGATCACGGAGGATGAATCGGGCGAAGTCGTCGCGATCGATCTGGCGGAGACCGGCGTCACCGACAAGGACCTGGCACAGGTCGCCGCGTTCTCGCGCGTGCGCGAACTCAACTTTCGCGGAACAGTGATCTCGGACGCCGGTCTGGAGGCGCTCGCCCATTTGACCGAACTGGAATTCCTCGGGTTGACCGGAACGCAGGTGTCCGACGCGGGCCTGGACCGTTTGGGCAAACTCGAGAAATTGCGGTTTCTGACGTTGGGACGCACATCGGTCTCCGATGCCGGACTCTCCACGATCATCAACTGGAGCCAGTTGGAGGGGCTCAACGTCAAGGCGACGCGGGTCACCGACCGTGGCGCCGCGCGGCTGCGGCGGCAACTCCCCGGGTGCCGGGTGATTGTCGACGGGCCCGGCTCCGGCGCGGGAACGACGAGACCAGGCGCTGCAACAACTCGGGGAACAGACTCCAGCCAGGGGTCCGAGCGCCGGGAATCAGCGCCCGCTCCGCTCCTGCCGCGGCCGAATCCCGAATTCGACCGGCACGACTTCGATTCAATCGAGTCGACGCCGGACTCCGGGGCGCCCACCAGCCGCGCACGGGACCGGCGGCCGTTTAATCTCGAAGAGGACTGGGAGGCCGCCGTCTCGACGCCGACAACCTCGGCGACGACCCCGGACCCCCAGCAGCGATTGATGATCGTCCTCCGGGAGAAGCTCGAAGACCCCGCAGTGCTGAAAGCCATCGCGGAGGTTCAACTGTCACAGCACCAGCCGATCGAAGCGCTCAGGCTGCTCGAAGCAGCGGCGGACCGTGCTCCGGAGGATCGGGAACTGCGATACGTGCTGGGCGTCACGCGCGCCCGTTGCGGCGATTTCGATGCCGCCATCAACGACCTGGCGCTGGCCGTCGGAGAAGCGGCGGCGCACTACAACCTGGGCGTGCTGCTGCACGAAGCCGGGAACGATCCAAGCGCCATTCGGGAGTTCCAGCGGGCCCTGCGGTGTGATCCGAAGTTTCGGGCGGCACACGAGTGGCTGGCGGAACTCACCCTCCCGGATGCTCGCGCCAGCGGCCTGGCGGACAGCCCACTTCTGTCCGAAGAGGAGATCCGCGGCCTGATTCTGCAATGGACGGACCGCGGCTCGCCCCGGGTTGAAGCCTCGCTCCGCCGGGTCGATGGTGCGCCTCCACGCCTGGAAGCCGTGACCCCCGTTGCGGAGCCTGCCGCCCCTCGTGTGGAAACTGCCACAAAAGTCGAGCCCGAACTTTACCCCGGGCGCGGCACTCAGGCTGCAGCCGAGGCACAACCGCGCTGACTGGCGCGCTGGCCCGTTTCAGGTCGACCGTGACTCTCCTTCATCGGATTCCGCAGCCGCTTCGCGGGCCGCGGTTTCCGGAGTGACCGGCGGCAACTTTGTTTGCTCCACCAGGCGGCTGAGGCGGTCGACCGCCGCCCGCATCGACACGACCGCCTGCACGAAGTTCGTGTGCGTCGACGCCTGCGGAGCGTCCTGTGCGAACTGCTCGCTCGCGCGCCGCAGTTTGCCGACCTTCTTTTGCAGCATGCGCACGTAGCCGGGCGGGTCGTCGACGCGCGTTTCCAGTGCCCGCGCCGTGTCGAACACCGTCCGCACGAGCTGCATCAGTTCGGGAAACTGCTCGGCTTCGTCGCTGTGCTTGACGAATGTCCGTACCATCCACGCGTGCGCCATGGCCTGCTGGCACTGCTCGACGACGGCCGCAAGACTCTCGGTCGACATGTTGGTACCGGCTCGGTGCTGCAAGTCGCGACGGAAAAAATGGTTGCGCCGATCGTAGGCGCGCAGTCCGCGACAACGCAAGGTCGCCGGCGACAGGGAGAACCGATCCTCGCCAGGTCGCCGTCAGAATTCCAGAAATTTTTCACACTGTCTTAACCGACGGCGCGCAGCGAACTTTCGGCATCCAGACGTTGCCTGCGGGGGCGCCACGACGCCGCGGTCTCTTGACATCCCGCAATGCCGGTTTATAGTGCCCTCCCG
The DNA here is from genome assembly GCA_964633565.1 of uncultured Planctomycetaceae bacterium. Lineage (GTDB taxonomy): Bacteria > Planctomycetota > Planctomycetia > Planctomycetales > Planctomycetaceae > CAZWGW01. Next base: position 930 of record CAZWGW010000132.1, on the reverse strand, counting down.
TCGCCTGCTCACAAGATGTTGGGCTTCCACGGAGTATTCGCACCACAGATTGTGCGGAATATCCGTTCACTTTCTGCAATTCTGTACAGGCCATTTCGCCGCTCGACCGATAGCAGAAGCGTCCAGGGAGGGATCACGCAACGCTGATCGCCCCCCTCGTTCGTCATTGGTGAACGGAACGGAAGTTCACGTCTTCGGGCACGGCCGAAACTCTTTTTCGTTTTCCGCCGCTCACCACCATCAGGATCCTTGTCGGGGAGATGTGCACGATGCACGATTCAAAGGGACTTGTTGCCACGCGTACGAATGGTCAGACGGCCCGCCGCACCGCCGCGGGAACTGCGATGCGTATCGATCCGTACTTCTGTCCGGCCGACGTCGACCCGTTTGACACCGTCGAATGGGACCTGCGGACTGCGCAGATCAAGGACGAGAACGGCAAGGTCCTGTTCGAGCAGACAAACTGCGAAATCCCCAGGGACTGGAGCGCCCTGGCGACCAACGTTGTCGTCTCCAAGTACTTCTACGGCGAGCACGGCACCCCGGAGCGGGAAACCAGCGTCCGCCAGGTGATTTACCGCGTCGCCCGCACCATCGCCGATTGGGGGACGCAGGACGGCTACTTCGCCTCCGCGGAGGACGGCGAAAACTACTATCGCGAACTCGCCTGGCTCTGCCTGCACCAGCACGGGGCGTTCAACTCGCCGGTCTGGTTCAACGTCGGCCTGTACCACCAGTACGGCGTGAAGGGCTGCCGCGGAAACTACTACTGGGATGTCGAAACCAAAAACGTGCAGCGGCCCGAGACGCCCTACGAGTACCCGCAGGCCAGCGCGTGCTTCATCCAGTCGGTCGAAGACAACATGGAGTCGATCATGCGGCTCGCCGCGTCGGAGGCGATGCTGTTCAAGTTCGGCTCCGGAACGGGGA
>CAZWGW010000131.1:11256-12887 GCA_964633565.1 uncultured Planctomycetaceae bacterium | reverse complement strand
CTGGGCGCGGGCGCCCACGAACCACTCGTCGCCGGTGTAGCTGAAGCGGTCTTCGCGGGCCGACTCTTCAAACAGCCGAACGCCGCCTTGCAGCGACCAGGTCTGGTTGCCCATCATGCGGCCGTAGCTGGCGCCGACGCTGCGGTACTGGCCTTCGCGGGCCGAGTCACCGGCACGGTGGAAGTCGCGCTTGACCCACTGGGCGTCGAGCGTGAGCTCGCCGCTGCGGCCGACTTTCCAGGTGCCCGAGGGGCTGATGGAGGTGTAGAGGCCCAGGTGCTCGCCACCGAAGTGCAGGTCGTCGAGCTGGAAGTTCAGGTTGCCGCGCCAGCTGTTGCCGACGATCAGGCCCGGGCCGGTGGCCAGGGTCACGACACCCAGGTCGTATTCGTTGAACTGCTTGTAGCCCTTGTGATAGAGGCCCAGCGAGCTGGTCCACAGCAGGCGAGAGGGCTGGTCGAGCACGCGCACGGGGCGGTCCCGCACTTCGTCGCACAGCGGCCGGATGGCGCGCCACAGGAGTCCTGGGATGCCGCTGATCCAGTTGACGCGTTCCAGCCCCTTGAGCGCCTGCCGGTGCAGGGACTCGTCGAGCGCCGGGTCGTCCATCAGTTCCGGCTGGCGGTCGCGGAGGACGAGGTTGGGGAAGAGGGGGGACATGCGGCCGTTTATTGCTGCGCAATGGCGTCGTCAGAACCGAATCGAAACCCGCCTGATTTGATTCAGAGTGACGGGTATTCGCCCTCAAGTTCGGCGAATAGCTCCTCGTCATCCAAAACGTGCCCGGCGGCAACATCGTCGAGTCCGGACTGGATCTTCGATCGCACATTGATCCGATGCATCACGTCGTTCCACGTGCAATCTTCTGGCAGACCATCGGCGATCTCGCGCAGTGTCTGCTTGATCGATGCGCCCATCGTTCATGTCTCGAATCAGAATCGCGGCGCACGAACCATCCTACACGAGGTGTACGGCGCTTGACAGGCGCGATGGTCTGTTGAGCGGAGGCTATCGGTCAATGTGGCCCAATTCGGCCAGGCCCGGCACGTCCGCCGGCACCTCTCGCGCCCCAGGAATTTCGATGAACTCCCGCAGTTTCACGTGCTCGTTCTTCGTGTCACCGCCGGTCGCCAGAAAGAATCTGCCGTCGCGCACTCCCGCATCGATGTTCGTCACCGGGTTGCTGTCAGCCGTGAACCGGGCCTTGACGACGGGCGACCAATTGCCGTCGGCCGTCGCAATCCACACATTGCCGTACCGCGCCGTGCGCGGCTGCGTGGCCGACACCCGGTTGCGGCGGAAATCCTCGACGAACGAGTACAGCCCGCGCAGTTCGTGCCCCTTGTCGATCGTCGAAAACGTGACGAGGTGCCGCCACGCCTGCTCCTCCGGCACGAAGAACCACGCGGCGAACGCTGTCCGGTCGTCGCCGTCGGCATTTGCCGTCACGAGGAACCGATACGTCTCGCCGGTCTTCCAGTCGTAGTCGAAGAACGACTGCCCCCCGATGAGCACGTACGGAATCCTCTCCTTCCGCAGTTCCTGTTCAAAGGCCCGCGGCTGTTCGTTCGTGCGCACGAGAATGGCGAAGTCCTTGAAGCCGGCCTTGCGCTGCACGAGCAGCCAGTCCG
>CAZWGW010000131.1:0-11246 GCA_964633565.1 uncultured Planctomycetaceae bacterium | reverse complement strand
GTCGTAGTCGAAGAACGACTGCCCGCCCGTCCCCTCGTTGCCGAACCGGCCGACGCGGACTTTCGCGTCGTGGTGCAGCAGTTTGACCCGCTGTTCTTCCGTCACGGCGTTCGGGTCGTTCTGGTCCGCCGGGTCCCAGACGGAGAAGATCAGCAGTTTGCGGCCGTCCGCCAGTTCCTGCAGACCGTAGTAGCCGCGATGAAACCCACAGACGCAGAAGTACGTGCCGGGGGAGGGCTGGTCGACGGTGACTTCGTTGTAGAAGGCAGTTGCCGGTTCCGCGGAATAGGCTAGGTGGACGGAGCGGCAGGCGATGCCGGCGAGGCGTTCGTCGGCGCGGGCGGGGGTCGAGACGAGCACCCATACGGCGGCCAGCCACGCGGAGGTCAGCGCAGGACGAACCAGGCGATTCCGGTCGGTCATTGATCGATCAGGGTTCCGTGAGGAGATCTCGCAGTGCGGCGGTGCGGTCGCGGAGGGACGCGACTTCCCGCTCCAACGACTCTCGAATGATGCGCTGGCGATTGAGGATCGAGTTCGCACCATCGATGATCGATTCGGCGCCTTTCTTGATCTCGTCGAGTTGCTGGGCCTTCTTCTCAATCTCATTGGCCGCCCGGTCAATCTTCTCCAGATCAGCTGACTCCGATGCCGTCCGGCGGTGCTCGCGAATGCACAAGGCCCTGCTCAACGTCAGCGCCACGCCGAGGTAGACGTCGGTGGATGGGTCGTCGTTGTCCCAGACAACCACGATATCGTCGCCGTAGCGCCGGATCGGCTCGAGAGTGGCCGGGGCGGTCTTCCGGGAAAACACAAACACACCAATCTGCGCGCCGCGGTTCGTGCGCGCGGTGCCGAGTTCCTCCAGCGCCTTCTTGAGGTCGTATTTCCTGTCCTCCTTGGCTTCGAGAACGATGCGTGCTTCCGGGGCGGCGCTGTCTGGTCCCAGTTCCAGGACCACGTCACCGACCTTGTTGTTCCTGATCATTCCCGTGGAATTGCCGGTCCATTCCGCGACGTCGCCGTTCCGAATCGCGTCCTGTTCGGCGAACGCGAACAGTTGTTCCTCGAATGTAACCCCGTGCCGGGTCGACCGCGCTGCCTCGGCCTTGCGGGCCTGCAGTTCGCGGATCGTGACTTTGACCTCCTCCTGAAACTCGCGATTCGCCTTCGATTGTTTCTCGAGGAGGTCGACCAGTTCACCGCGGAGGCGCGACAGGGCCGATTCCTTCTCATCGAGCGAAAACTCCCTGGTAATCGTCTCCTGCGCGACCTTTACGCGCCCGACGAGCCGGCTCAGGGCGGAATTCTCGTCGTCAAGCGAGAACTCGCCGACGGCCTTGTCGATCTTTTCGGTGAGGTCACCACTCACGCCGTCGTAGTGCTTCTTGACTTCCGCCAGAAACCGGCACAGCGCGCCGTCGCTCTGGTCGAGCGAGAACTGCTTGAGAATCTGCTCGCGCTGCTCCTGCAACCTGGCCTCGACAATCTTCTGCAGACCTGCCGTCAGGCCGCTCTCGCCGTCCGGGTCGAGCAGTTTCATCAACGGACTGGCGTCGCCGATGTGCAACGCGAGCGTCTTGCACAGTTCGCTGTCCTTTTCGCCGATGTTGCGACGCAGGACGGTCTCCAGATCGCCGTCCTGTCTGATGAGCCGCTCGACGCGCTCCTGGAACCGGCCGCTCTGCGGATCAAAGTACTCCTTGAGTTGGGCCGTCATGCGCTCGTACAGCAGTTGCGCGTGCCGGTCGAGAACCCCGCCGACGTTTTCCAGTAACCGTTCCCCTTCCTGTCGCACGGCCCCGGCATCGATCTGGCCCTGCGCCTGCTTCAGTGCGAGGACGCCGATACGGAGGGCGCGAAGGGCGAACTCCTCCCGCGCGGCCCCGTCGGTATATTGCCACAACTCGCGGATCACCTCGGCATCGGTGACGGTCAGTTCGAGCGGCAGGTTGAATGGCAGGATTTCGGCTTCGTCGCCCGCCGTCGAGAATCGTCGTTCCATCTGTTGGGTCGTCATTCGATACTCCTTTCCGGGTCTTCCGTCGGCGCGAGGATCGAGACGCCCGCGTCAATCAGACAGGCTCTACGGGGACTGGAGTTGCAAACCGTCCTGTGTCCCAATCTGCACCGCGTAACCGCGAATGCGCGACTCGACCCATCCTGGCGGGCGGTACACCGTCGCCAGCCACGCGTGGTTGTACACACGCATCCGCAATTGCGCGCCGGGTCCGCGCGGACGCATGCGGCACCGAGACAAATGTACCCGATGAGATAGGCGCCGAACAGCACGGCGACGAGGCCGAATGCCAGAACGATGCTGGTGGAACTCGCTTTCATCGCGTCAGCGCAAAGCGCTCCCCTGCGGGTCGCGGCTAAACGTGGCGCCAAACCTTCATTCGTAGCGCCATTTGAGTTCCCACGGGTCGTCGGTCTCCTTCTGCCACTGCTGCAGCTTCTGCTGCAGGTGGTGCAGGATCTCCTGCCGTGACGAGTCGGTCGCGAGGTTGTTCGTCTCCCACGGGTCCGCCTCCAGGTCATACAGCTCGAAGCGCGGCCGGTGGATATAGGAATCGACCGTCCGCACGCCATACATCGTGTCGTCGCGCTGCAGCACGCTCTGCCAGGTCGGCGAAGCGTACAGGTCCGACGCGAACGGGTAAGGCAACTGGTGGGCGATATTGAAGATCAGCTTCCACTTCCCTTCGATCACGACGCGCATCGGATAGTACATCGTCACCTCGTGAAACGTGTGCGAAGCATACGCCTCATCCCAGCCGTCCGGGTGCTCCTGCTCCAGGATGCCGAGGAACGACCGGCCGTGGAACATCACGGGGACCGGCTTCGCGTTCCGCCGCGGTGCGTCCGGCCCACCGTCGTTGGGACCGCGCACGATCGGCGGGGCCGGTGCGGGAGTGACGTCACAGAAGTCGAGGATCGTCGGCACGAGGTCGACCCACGAGGCGCGCGCGTCGCACACGACGCCGCGCTGCGTTTGATCGGGGCTGCGAACGATGAGCGGCAGATTCATCCCGGGCTGATGCAGGTTCGTCTTTGCGCCGGGGAACGGCGGACCATTGTCGGAGAGGAACAACACGAGCGTGTCCTTCGCATGGCCGCTCTCATCCAGGTAGTCGAGAAGCAGTCCCAATCCCTGATCGAGTCGCGAGATCGCCTGGTAATACTCGGCGAGTTCCTGCCGGACCTCGACGTTGTCGGGCAGCCAGGGGGGCGGCGTGATGTCGGCCGGGTTGTAGCGAATCTGCTTGCAGCCGGGGTAGGGGTCGTCCTGATTGTTGAAGTTCGCAAACCCGCCGGGCCCGCCGCCGCGGTGCGGATCGCTCGTGCAGAAATACAGAAAGAACGGACGGTCGTCCTGCTGCTGCATCCACTGGATCGCGTTCTGCGCCATCATCACCGAGTTGCGGCTGCCGCCGATGAGCTCCTGATTGGCGTACGTCTCGAAGTGATAAACCTCCTCCGGTGCGACGTGGTACTTGCCGACGGAGCAGGTGCGATAGCCGGCCTCCGCGAGCATGACAGGGAGCGTCTTCACCGTCTCGTACGTGCTGAAGTGATGATAGTCGTGCGAGTGGCCGTAGTGTCCGGTCGCGTGGTTGTGCAGCCCGGTGAGGATCACGCTGCGGCTGGCGCTGCAGCTCGCGGTGGTGCAGCCCGCGCGGGTGAACAGCGTGCCGGTCGCGGCCAATCGGTCGATGGACGGCGTCTGGATGATCTTGTCGCCGCAGCAGCCGGCCTGGAAACCCTGATCGTCGACGACGAAGACGAGGACATTCTTGCCGTTGTGGGGCGGCGTTTCTTCGGCGCCAAGCGGCACAGCGGCGGCGAAACAGGCGGCAACGAGGAGGGTTGGTCGGAACATTGATCCAATTCCGGAGGGTGAGATGGCGATTGTAACACTGGCCGCCCGTCAAGTCGCGCGACTCGCCTTTCCGTATCCCGCCGGTTCGGCATAGAATCGACGTGATTCAAGCACACCGACCACTTCCGCCGATGTTCGCACGCCACCGGTCAGGATTTCCCGCCGCAACCGCCTCACTCCTGGCGGTGTGCAGCCTTGCACCGGCGGCCTCTGCGCAAGGGGTCCGCCTCCGAGGGGTTGAGCTGCTCCACCAGCAGCACCACGACGCGCAGGTGCAGTTTGCCGCCGACATGACCGAACTGGCCGGCTTCTGCGACGGGCACGGTTACGCAGAGGACGCGGCCCGCATCCGCCAACTGGCCGTGCCGGTCGGCGAGCAGACGCTCAATGTCGATTCCCTGCCGGAGAAAACGCTCCCGGACCTGCCGGTCGACCTCCCTCCTGCGGAGCGCGAGTGGCGGGCCAAACTGCGAAAGCTGCAGATCGACTACGCGCAGGAATTGTTTCTGCTCAGCCAGCGGGCGATCAAGGAGGGGCACCCGAGCGAGGCGTTTGAACTCATCCGCGAGGTCGCCTTCCACAACCCCGACCATCCCCGCGCCCGGGCGCTGCTCGGCTACGTCCGCCACGACGATGGCTGGACGACCCCCTTCGCCCGCGAAAAGCTGAAGCGGGGACACGTCTGGACTGACCGTTTCGGCTGGGTGCTCAGCACGCAGCTCGCCCGCTACGAGAACGGCGAACGCTTCTACAACGCCAAGTGGATGAGCGCCGAAAAAGAGGCCGCCATCCGCAGCGATTTCCGGTACGGCTGGGAAGTCCTGACCGAGCACTTCGAGATTCACACGAACCACAGCCTGGAGCGCGGCGTCGAGCTGGGGGTGGCGCTGGAGGATTATCACCGGTTCTTCGTCCGCGAGTTTGCGGGCTTCTTCAACACGCCGCAGCAGATGAAGGCGCTCTTCGACGGCGGCAGCGCCGACGTCCGCGGCAACGGCAAGCGATACCAGATCCACTACTACCGCTCGCGCGACGAATACGTCCGGCGTCTCAAGGCGAAGCAGCCGAATATCGAAGTCACCAACGGCCTGTATCTGCCGGCCGACCGCGTGGCGTATTTCTATGACGACCCGGCCAACGCCGACGGCAACCTGGCGACGATGTTCCACGAGGTGACGCACCAGTTGCTGGGTGAGAGCGCCCCGTCGATCCGCGACGTGGCCAGCGACGCGAATTTCTGGCTGGTCGAGGGGCTGGCCTGTTACATGGAATCGTTCCGGCGGGAGGGGGGGCGGCTGAGCGTCGGCGATCCGCAGCACATCCGCATGCAGTGGGCCCGCGTGCGGGTGCTCGATGAAAACTTCTTCGTGCCGCTGCCGCAGTTCACCGCGCTGGGCATGCGGCAGTTCCAATACGTGGAGGACAAGCCGACGCTGCAACGGTATTACAGCCAGGCCTCAGGGATGGCTCACTTCTTCATGCACTATCGCGACGGTGTGTACCGGGACGCGCTGATCGCGCACCTGTCGCAGGTTTACAGCCCGAATCCCCGCATCCGCGACCGTGTCCAGGGGCTGGATGTGCTGACCGGCGTGTCGTACTCCGAGCTGGAAGCGCAGTACAAGCAGTACCTGGCGGCGCAGCGGGAGAAACTGGGGGAGTTGCCGGCGGCGAACGCGGGAGGGGGAGGGCAGTAGCATGGCGAAGCGCAAGCGCGCGAGAATTGACTACCGGCGCATGTACACGGAGAAGGGCTCCTGCGACAGCGAACAACTGCTCTCCATGACTCCGGATGAGCGTGTCGTCGCCGTTGGAGAGCTTTCTGCACACTGGTTGAAGGCACGCGGCATTGACCGCATTCCGCGTATTCGACGCGTAGCGCGGATTGTTCGCGCGCCTTGGGTCAAAGGGCCAGCGACGCCACGAAAGCGGAAACGAAGGGGATCCTCGCACTAAGCGGGTCGATCGAATACGTTGGCATGTATGCAGATTCGCGCATTGTGCCGCGACGACGCACTCCCGAAATCAATCGTTTCCCGCGTGCCTACCCCCACTGACCGCAAGACTGTTCACGTTTCGCTCGGCGAGCGCAGCTACGACATCGTTATCGGCAGCGGCGAGCTGGCGAACATCGCGGCCACCGTCGAGCCGTGGACGACCCGCTTCGGCGGCGGCAAGCCCAGCCGCACGGCGGCCGTCATTACCGACAGAAACGTCGCGCGACATGCCGAAACCGTCGCCGCGAGCCTGCGCGGCGCGGGCTGGACGGCCGAGCTGATCGTGCTGGAACCGGGCGAAAAGTCCAAGTGCCTGGAGGTCGTGGCCGGCGTCTACGATCGCCTCGTGGCCATGAAGGCCGATCGGCGGACCGTGATCTTTGCCGTCGGCGGCGGAGTGGTCGGAGATGCCGCCGGTTTCGTGGCGGCGACGTACAACCGCGGGTTGCCGTTCGTCCAGGTCCCAACATCGCTGCTGGCGGACGTGGACAGTTCGGTCGGCGGCAAGGTGGGAGTGAATCACCCGGAGGCGAAGAACCTGATCGGCGCGTTCCATCAGCCGCTGGGGGTCGTGATCGACACGGATGTCCTCGCCACACTCCCCGATCGGGAGTTCCGCGCCGGGTTGGCGGAGGTAGTCAAGTACGGCGTGATTCTGGACGCCGATTTCTTCGCGTTTCTGGAGTCGCACGCCGGCGACCTGAACGCACGCGAGCCGCGTGTGCTGCGGCACGCCATCGCGCGCAGTTGCGAACTCAAGGCGCAGGTCGTCGAGCAGGACGAGTTCGAGCGGACCGGCCTGCGGGCCGTGCTCAACTACGGCCACACGTTCGGCCACGCCTTTGAGGCGCTCTGCCGTTACAGCGAATTGCTCCACGGGGAGGCGGTCGCCGTGGGCATGGAATACGCCGCGCGGCTGGCGCAGCGGCTGGGGCGGATCGACGCGGATCTCGTCGAACGGCAGACGCGCTTGCTCGCCGCGCTGCAACTGCCGACCCGTCTGCCGGAGGAGATGCGTTTCGAAGCCGATGACGTGATCGACCGGATGCGGCTCGACAAGAAATCGGTCGCGGGCCGCTTGCGGTTCGTCCTCCCGACACGGCTGGGGCACGTGGAACTTGTGGACGGCGTGAGCGAGGACGATGTGCGGGCCGTGCTGGCGGAATTCGCGTAGAGACAGCGACCCGGACGCTTGTAGCGTCCGGGTCGCTGCCGGCGCGCAGAACGAGCCGGGAGGGATCGGCTCTGACCCATCCGGCGTGGCGAGGCCCTTCAGCACCGCCGGGTCGACGTTCACGGAAATCGCGCGGACGCTGCCGTCCCCCAGCAGGAAGTCCACCGTCCCGCGCTGCAGGTCGACGGTCCCGAATGTGTTCGCATCATGCAGCAGCCCCGCGGCGGGGTCGCGCACGTTGCGTGGGTCTCCCCACGGCTTGAAGCCCGCGGCGACTTCTCCCACGAAGACTGTATTCGACGTGCCGTCCATGATCCTGGCGATACCCGTCGTTCCATTGGGGAGCAGCACCTGCGAGTTGCCGGCGTAATGGCTGAGTGCAAAGCCCGCGGGATCGGACCGCTCGGCGATTGTCGGTTTGAAGTAGACCTCGACCGGATACTGAAAGTTCGCGGCGTTGACCGGGTCGGTCCATGGGACGTGGAAGTTGATCGAGTTGTACAGCGGGGCCTGATCGACAAAGGGGAGGATCATCGCCTGCCAACTGTGATAGGCCGTGCCGTCCTCCCCGTAGATGCCTGAGGGCGGAAACTGCCGGTAGACGTCGTGGTAGTTGTGCAACGCCAGGCCGATCTGATGGAGGTTGTTGCGCGACTGGACAGCCACAGCGGCCTGGTTCGCGGCCTGGCGCGCCTTCTGGATTGCCGGCACGAGAAATGCCGCCAGTCCGAGACAGACCAGCAGCAGCCCGCCCCCCACGACGGACAGCACGATGATGACGACCGTTTTGGCATCAGTTTCGGCGGCGCGGGAGCGGCGGGTCGCCGCGCGCAGCGGGGACGACGACAGGAACAGTGCCGGGGAGCGTTTCATGGCCGTAAATCCCTCACGGAATCGTGGATGGAGATGGATCGGTTGTGGCGTCAGAACGCCCCGACGTCTTCGCCTGCCTGAGGCGTGGCAATGGCCTTGAGGACCGCGGGATCGACGCTGTCCGACACGAACCGCACGCTGCCGTCCATCAGCAGGAACTGGCACCCCTCGCCGCCGGTGCGGCCGAAGGTCGTCGCATCGTGCCGGATGCCGGCCGCCGGGTCGCGGACGTTGGTCGGGTCTCCCCAGGGCTTGAATCCCGCGGCGACTTCGCCCGCCATCACCGTGTTCGCCATGCCGTCGTAGGTGTCGGCCATCCGCCAGTGGCTGTTTTCGAATAACACGTGCTGATTGCCGGCGTAGTGGCTCACGGCAAATCCTTCTGGGGACGTTTGCGTCGGTTCCGAGGGATTCAGGTATATGAACACCGTGGTGCGGAAATACGCCTCGTTCCGCGAATCAGTCCACGGGAGGTTGAAATCGATCTGGGAGAACAGCGGGGCGTTGTCCACGTAGGGCAGCAGCATCGTCTGCCAACTGTGGTGCGGCGCGCCGTCGGCGGAATACACGCCGCCTGGTGGAAACGTCTTGTGAGTGTCGTGGTAATTGTGCAGCGCCAGCCCGATCTGCCTGAGGTTGTTCCTGGACTGGGTGCGCCGGGCCGCCTCGCCCGACGACTGGAACGCGGGAACCAGATACACCGCCAGTCCCAGACAGACCAGCAGCAGACCGCCCCCCACGACGGCCAGCACGATGATGATGACCGTTCTGGAATCGGTCTCGCCGGCGCGGCATCGCCGACGTGTGCTGCCGGAGCTTACGGACGCGAAGCGGCGGGGTTGCGGGATTTTCATGTTCATCGGCAGGGGGAACTGAAACCTGGGACTGCGGGTGGACACGTCCTAAAATTCGCCGACCGATTCGCCGCCGTTGTACGTCGACAGCCCCTTGAGCACTCCGGGGTCGACGTTCTCGGACACGAACCGGACGCTGCCGTCCATCAGCAGGAAGTGGCATCCGCCGGGGCTGGCGCTGCCGAATCCCCCGGGTGCGGCGTTGATTCCCAGTCCCGGATCACGCACGTTCGCGGGGTCGCCCCAGGCGCGGAAACCGCCCGCCACTTCGCCGGCGACGATCGTGTTCGAGGTCCCATCCGTCACTTTGTCGAACGTCAATTGACTGTTGGGCAACAGCACGTGCTGGTTGCCGGCATAGTGCGTCGCGGCGTAGCCCTCGGCGGTTGTCAGCACCGTCTGTGACGGGTGCTGATACGCCGGGACGACATTGTAGAACATCGACGCATTGGCCGGGTCGTTCCAGGGGACATCGAGGTTGATCGACTGGTAAAGGGGGGTCTGGTCCATATACGGCAGCAGGTGCGTCTGCCAACTGTGAAGCGCGACGCCGTCATCGGCGACGGTGCTGCCCACCCAGTGCTTCTGAGTGTCGTAGAAATTGTGCATCGCAAGGCCCATTTGCTTCAGGTTGTTTTTCGACTGCGTGCGCCGCGCCGCCTCGCGCGCCTGCTGCACGGCCGGGAGCAGCAGTGCGATCATGAGCGGTATGCACAAGAGCAACCCCAGGCCGGCCACGACGCAGATGATGATCACGATCACCGTCGTGTTGCTCGTTTCGCCGGAACGCACGGGCCGGAATGCCGACCAGAACAACGACGACAGGCGGCGACGGGTACGACGATGAGTCATGCGGAGGCTCGCAGCGGATTGGAGGGACGACAGACGCGCAATGTGGAGGCGTGCGTACGAGTGTATCGTGTCGTTCATGTGTACGAAACCATGCCGCGCTTGCATCACGATGATCCGCGCCTGACAATCCCACAAGACCCGTAAGGACGACGCCATGCATCGCACCCTTCTTCTCTGCGTGCTGACATTTGACGCCAGTGTCGCCCTGCCGCATGCGGCCGCGGCCGAACGACCGAACATCCTGTTCATCTACACCGACGATCACTCCTACCGCACGATCGGTTGCTACCCGGAATCGTACGACTGGGTCCGCACGCCGAACATCGATCGCCTCGCCGCGCAGGGGGTGCGTTTCTCGTCCGCCTACATCGGCACCTGGTGCATGCCCTCCCGCGCAACGCTCCTGACGGGGCATCATCCCTTTGGTGTCGAATCCATGCGGATGGAAGGGGAGTACCCCGGGAGTGCCTACGATCCGGCGCAGTGCCCGTTCTGGCCGCACGTCTTCCGCGAGCACGGATACGTCACGGCCCAGATCGGCAAATGGCACACCGGGACCGACACCGGCTTCGGCCGCGACTGGGATTACCAGAAGGTCTGGAACCGCCCGCGGCACACGGCCAATGCCGGCAAGTATTACGACGATCAGCTCATCGAGACGAACGGCGGCCCCGCCGAACTCGTGAAGGGGTATTCCACCGACAACTACACCGACTGGGCCGTCGACTTTATCCAGGGAAATCATCGCGCGGCGGAGAAGCCGTGGTACCTGTGGCTCTGCTTTGGCGCGGTCCACGGTCCGTACATTCCGGCGGATCGACACCGGAGCGCCTATCCCGACGTGCGCGTGCCGGTCCCGGCCGACATTTACGCCCCGCGGGCCGGCAAGCCGCAGTACGCGCGCGACATGAACAAGTGGATGCCCGACCCGGACGGCAGCGGAGAGCCGATCCTGCGCGGCCGGCAGCTCGACATGGCCACCGTCGAAGGACACAAGGGGCTCTACGGCGACACACTGCACGACTGGGAGCGGCAGTACAACCAGGGGGTGCTCGCGCTGGATGAGGCCGTCGGCCGGTTGATGGAGACGCTCGATGAGACCGGTCAGCGCCAGAACACTCTCGTCGTGTTCACGTCGGATCAGGGTTTCGCGTGGGGACAGCACGGTTTCCAGCACAAGCTCGCGCCGTACGACGCCAATATCCGTTCGCCAATGATTGTCAGCATGCCGGGTACAGTTCCAGAAGGCGCCGTGTGCCCGACACCGGTCGGCGGGTCGGACCTCGTGCCGACGTTCTTCGCGTTTGCCGACATTGACCTCCCCTGGTCGATGCACGGCCACGACCTGACGCCGCTGCTGCGCGACCCGCAAATGGCCTGGCCGCATCCGGTGCTGACAATCCTGACGGGACATCATTACGGCTCGGATACAAACGAGGTGCCGACCGATCCCAAGGAACGCGACCAGGGGGGCATTCCGTGGTGGGTCTCGCTGCGCGAGGGGCGCTACAAGTACATCCGCACGCTGATCGCCGGAGAGATCGAGGAACTGTACGACCTGGAATCGGACCCGGAAGAGTTGAAGAACCTGGCGCTGGATCGGAGTCACCGTG
>CAZWGW010000130.1:0-12931 GCA_964633565.1 uncultured Planctomycetaceae bacterium | reverse complement strand
GCGATCAGGGCGAACATGTCGTCATCGGGATCGAGCGGTTCCGGAAACAGCTTGTGGACGGCCTCCTGCTCGACATACGGCAGGATCTCGAACGTAAAGTCACCTCTCGGGAACTTGCGCCGCGCCGCTTCATAGGCATGGAACGCGGCGCCGATCTGGTGCAGGTGCGATTGACAGCTCGCGCGCCGCGACGACTCGCGCGCTGCCGAAACTGCGGGGACCAGGATCGCCAGCAGCACCGCGATGATCGCGATCGAAACCAGCACTTCCAGGAGCGTCATCCCGGTTCGATTGTGCAGTCGGGGAACACTTGCCAGGCCGACTCTGGTAAACCGGCCCTGACGTCGCGCCGATCGCTGTGTTGAGAATGACCTGCGCATCGCTGCCCCCATTGTGCGCAAGACCGTGCATTTGAATCGACAGTACCGTAAAAAAAAACACTTACGGTCAAGTAAAAAATGGGGCAACGAGACCGATTCTGCAAAATGTCTGGAATCTCGCGTCGGCAGCGCAAACGCATATATGGACTTGCCGTGTGCTGTCCATTCAAGGCGCGCGCCACTGCTCATGGAGAGCGCCGCCTGGCAGTAATAACAGGACACGCTCGTCACACTTCACTTTTCAACGCCTCCGCCACCCGGCGCACCAGTTCCATCAGTCCCTCCCCCGTCGCCGATGAGATCCGCAGCACATCGCGCCCCATGTGTCCCGAGAGCAGCTTCGCGCATTCCGTCGCCTCCGGCAGCTCGCACTTCGACACGGCCACGATCTCCGGCCGGTCGATCAGCGTTGGGTCGTACAGCCGCAGCTCATTGCGGATCTGCACGTAGTTCGCAACCGGGTCGGTCTCGTCTATCGGCGCCGGCTCGACGAGATGCACGAACGCTTTCGTCCGCTGCACGTGCTTCAGGAACTCGTGCCCCAGCCCGACTCCGGCGTGCGCCCCTTCGATCAGCCCCGGGATGTCGGCCAGCACGAACTCGAAGTCGTCGCCGACCCGCACGACACCGAGGTTGGGGTACTTCGTCGTGAACGGGTAGTCGGCAATCTCCGGCCGCGCCGCCGAGAGCCGGCTGAGCAGCGTGCTCTTCCCCGCGTTCGGCCGGCCGATGATCCCCACGTCGGCGATCAGCTTCAACTCCAGCAGGATGTTCCGCTCTTCTCCCAGTTCGCCCCGTTCGGCCTCGCGCGGCGCCTGGTGCGTCGGCGTCGCGAAGTACTTGTTCCCGCGTCCCCCCTTGCCGCCGCGGGCGACGACGAGGTAGTCCCCGTCGTGCTCCAGGTCCGTGAGCAGCAGGTCCGTGTCGGCTTCTTTGACGAGGGTTCCGGGAGGGACGAGGATGAGAGCGTCCTTGCCGCCGGCGCCTGTCTTGAGCGCCCCCTGTCCGCGCCGGCCGTGTTCCCCCTTCCAGTGCCGGTGCCCCATGAGATTCGACAGGCTGCCGAGGTTTCGCTCGGCCTTGACGATGATGTCGCCCCCCTTGCCGCCGTCGCCGCCGTCCGGTCCGCCGTGCGGTACGTACTTTTCCCGGCGGAAGCTGACGCACCCGTCACCCCCGTCACCCGCCTTGCAGTAGATCACGACGCGATCGACGAACATATACCCCGTGAGTCCGAAAATGAGCCGTTCTGCATCGCGGGACAAGACGTGTGAGTGGTCTCGACGTCCGACGTGGGCAGCATAAAGGATCAGTTCACCACGTTCCGCGGTGGCTTGCCCAGCAGCACCCGCCGGCAGTTCTCACTCCCCTTGACCCGCATTTCCTCCAGCCCCTCTTCGCAGTAGAAGGCCGAGTGCGGATTGAGGATCACCCGGTGATACGCCGGATGCTCCGGGTCGCGCCACGCGCGCACGAGCGGGTTGTCGTCCCCCGGCGGCTCGATCTCCAGCACGTCGATCCCCGCCCCCGCCAGATGCCCCGACTCGATCGCCTCCGCGACGGCCGCCACGTCGACCACCCCCCCGCGCGACGTGTTCACGAGGAACGATCCGCCCGGCATCTGCGCAATCGTCTGCCGGTTCATGATGTGCTGCGTCTCGTGCGTGAGCGGGCAATGCGGACTGACGACGAACGCGTGCGCCAGCAGTTCCTCCAGCGTCTCTGTACGGCGGATGCCGAGCGCCTTGTCACGGCCGTCGGGCACGTAGGGATCATAGAACCGCACGTCCATGCCGAGCGCTTTGGCCCGGAGGGCGGCCGCCGAGCCGATGCGTCCGAGGCCGATGATGCCGAACACCCGGCCCCGCAGGCGATACACCGGCCGCGCCTGCACGTAGCTCCATTCGGTCTGCGTGTCCTTCAGCCGGCTGTTGCACCGGTTGATCCCCCGCGTCAGAGCGAGCGTCAGGCCGATCGCGGAGTCCGCCACCTCTTCGGTGCCGTAATCCGGGACGTTGGCCAGCGGGATCCCTTTCTGCCGCGCTGCGTACCCGTCGACATTGTCGTATCCGACGCCGCACCGCACGATCAGCCGGCAATGTTCCAGCCGTTCGATCGTCTTCGCCGAGATGCGAATCGTGTGATAGACCATGATCGCATCCGCCTGCTCGACGCGGCCGAGCAGATCCTCCTCGCTGTGGGCGACGAGCGCGTCGACGTCGGCCACGTCACCGAGGATCTGCAGTTCCTTTTCCAGCGAACCGCCGATGAAATCCGTCACCACCACCCTGGGCCGCCGCATTCACGCTGCTCCTGTCAATATGTTTCAGTCTGTGTAGCCGGGGTCAGTGACCCCGGCCCGGGGGGGACACGCACCATTCCGGCCTCTTTGAGGCCGGCTCCAGGAATGCGCGTCGTCAAAGCCGCATGATTCTTGCAGAATGCCCGCGCAAAGCGAAACGAGGTGCGCTGTCGCCGGGGTCAGTGACCCCCGGCTGGTGGGGACGCGCGCGATCCCGGCCTCACTGAGGCCGGCTACAGACGGCGTGGTCGATCCAGGCGACAAGCCGACGGGCAACATCGTCCTTCGTGCCGGACCACTCCGCGAGCGTCCGTCCTGCCGGTTCGAGCAGTTCAACCGAGTTCGACTCGGCGCCGATCGCGGCCGGCGCGTTGAGCACGATCCAGTCGCAGTTCTTGCGGCGCAGCTTCTGGAGTGCGTTCTCCCGCGGGTTCTGCGCCTCGAGCGCAAAGCCGACGACCCAGCGGTTCCCCTTGGCGGCTCCCAGTTCGGCCAGCACGTCGTCGGTTTCGATCATCTCCAGCAGGATCGATTCGCCGGTCTTCGCGATCTTGCCCGGGACGCGCTGTTTCGGCTTGTAGTCGCAGACGGCAGCGGCCGCGATGACGCCGTCACACTGCGGGAACTCGGTCACACAGGCATCCCGCATCTCCGCCGTCGTGACGACCGGCCGGAATTCGCACTCTTCCGGCGGCGGCAGATCCACCGGCCCGCTGACCAGCACGACGCCCCACCCGGCCGCCTGCGCTGCCGCCGCCAGCGCGTAGCCCATCCTGCCGCTGCTGGCGTTGGACAGGTAGCGCACGTCGTCGAGGTATTCCCGCGTGGGGCCGGCGGTAATCAGGACGCGCATGGGGAGAGGTCGGTTGGCGCCTGGTGCATCATAGCCCGAAGCGTCAGCGAGGGACGGGCATCCGGATTGGCGCAGTCTCGTCGCCGACGATTCGGGTTACAGTCGCATCCGCCACCAAGCTACCAAACCACTAGGCGACCAAGCCACCAACCCCTCACATAATGCTGAAATAATTCGCCACCGCCACGTCAATCCGGTCCGGCGTGACCTCCGGCGGGATCTCCAGCAGCAGGCAGTAGTTCTCGATCTGCCGCAGGATGTCGCGCGGATGGCAGAACCGCATCCCGCGCCCTGTGGCGCGGTAGTGCTGGTCCAGCAGATACACGACGTCCTGCGGCGCGCAAGCGATGCCCATCGCCGCGGCGAGTTGCAGGAACAAAGATTCGAACTGCTCTTCGGTCGGGTCGGTCACTTCGATCTTGTACGGGATGCGGCGGAGGAACGCCTCTTCCACCAGGTCGCGCGGCTCCAGGTTCGTCGAGAACACGATCAATTGATCGAACGGCACCTGGATCGTCCGTCCGCTCTCCAGGTACAGGAAGTCGTGCCGCGCTTCGAGGGGGACGATCCAGCGGTTGAGCAGCTCGTCGACGCTCATCCGCTGGCGGCCGAAGTCGTCGATCAGCAGCGTGCCGCAGTTGGCCTTGAGCTGCAGCGGCGCTTCGCCGATGCCCGAGCCGCGGGTGTAGGCGATTTCCAGGTTGTCCATGCGGAGTTCACCGCCGGCCACGATCGTCGGCCGCTGGATGTGTACCCACCGGCCGTCGGCGTTCTTGTATTCGGCCGGGTCGCCCGGTGCGAGCTTGTGCTTGTTGGGGTCGTACAGGCGGATGATTTCGCCGGCCGTGATCAGCGATTTCGGGATCCAGATCGTGTCGCCAAAGGCCCGCGTGATCCGCTCGGCGAGACTCGTTTTGCCGTTTCCCGCGTTCCCGAACAGGAACATGCCGCGCCCCGCGTAGATCGCCTGGCCGACGCGGCTCAGCAGGTCGTCGCCCATCGTCATGTCGCCGAAGGCCGACTGGATCTTTTCGAACGGCGGGCGGCGGTTGTCGAGCGACTGCGCCTTGACGGCGCTGACGTACTGGTCCAGCGGGACCGGCGCCGTGCCGAAGTACGTGCACTGCTCCGTCAGGTTGCGCGCCCGTTCCAGGCCGAGGTCGGTGAGTTCGTAGATGTAATCGCCCGCGGTCGCGGCGCCCTTGTACACCACGAGCCGGTCCTGCTTCATCTCGCGCAGGATCGGGTCGAGGACCGGCAGCTTCAATCCGAGCTGCTGCGAGATCCGGAAACCGATTTCGACGCGGCGGTAATACAGGAATTTCAGCACGAGGCCGACGACGTCGCTCTCCGCCAGTCCGGCTTCCTCCAGCGCGTTGGGGGCTTCGGGAATGAACGACGGTTGTGTCAGGTACGAGCGATCCACGGTGCTGGGCCGCCGGATCTCTTCCGGGGCCCCAATGGGACGAATGGCCGGCGGCGCCATCGGCATGGGCGCGGCCTCCTGCAGGTCGTCGTAGGGCTCCGCGAAGGGCTCTGGAACAGGTTCCGGAAGGGGCTCGGGAGCGATTCTCGCGGGAGCCGGCTTGGGAGCCGCAGCCGGCCGCTGTGCCGGGGCGCGCGTTTTTGCCGCCGGCGCCTGAGCCCGTTGAGGCTGGGGCTGTGCGGGCCGGGCTGGAGCCGCCTGAGGGGCGGCGGATTGAGCCGGTTGCGGTCGCGGCGGTTGCGGCGCTGGCTGGCGCTGTGCCGGTTGTTGGGCCGGCTGGCGCTGGGCGAGTGGCTGCGCCGGCTGCCGCTGTGCGGGTGGTTGCGCCGGCTGGCGCTGTGCGGGTTGCGCAGCGGCCGGACGCGGTGCCGGGGGCGCCGCCGGTTTGGGCGGAGCGGCCGGCGGTACGATCTGGGGGGGCCGGATTTGCGGCGCGGGGGGCGCCGCCGGCCCACCAAGGCTGCGCAGCAGGGAGTCGATGTCGTGAGTCATTTGAGCCATGACGGCGCCATCCTGAAGGGAACGGTGATCGGGAGAAGTGAGTTGCGCGGGGGCGGCAACCCGACACGCAGGCGCGCCCCGTCGCGCTGAAGTCGAGGGGTGCTTCCTGTAAGAATGGGGTGCAAAGCCGGTCCCGCCCTGCCATCTCACGCGGTTGGGCCGCAGTGCGGCCGGATGCGCAGCAATCTGTGCCGGGTCTGCCGTTTTTGCGGGTTACGCGTCCACCGGCGACCACGCCGCATCGGTTCGCTCACAGTCCACAAAACGCGGGTTTGACGAGCGCAGATTGACCCAGGAAAGCCTGGGCAACTCGGCCATCAGCTTCGGGAAATAACGATCCACCATGCCGCTGCGAACAGCCGCACCGATGCCCCCTGCCGGCAAGTCGGCCGACTTGAGCAGGACCAACTCGTCCGCGCCGGCCCGAGGCGCCAGCCATGCTGCGATCGAATCGGACGTCACGTCCCATGACGCAGGGAGACGATCGGCGGGCGATTCCAGTGCGGCGAGGATCGGCTCGGCCAGCAGCACGGGCAGTCCGCCGTCTTTCCACACGGCATGAGCCTCGCCAAGGCTCGCCACGGCCCTGGCATGCTCGAGAATCGCGGCCGCCAGAAACGCTGTGACGCTCATCGCCCTGATCGCCAACTGATGAGCCGGCTCATCGCCCAGATGATGCCGGCGATCCCACTCGCGCACAACGTCGACGGCCGCACCACCGCCGACCACCAGCAGCGGTCGGGTGTGTGGCCTCTGTTGCAGGGCCGCGCGAACGCGGTAACCCAGGTCAGGCAGCGTCAGCAGGCTGCCCCCCAGCTTGAACAGAACGATGGGGGATGCCAATCCAGGACCCAAAATCGAAAATCCAAAACCGACAGACCTATTCAATGATTTTGGTAATCGGGAACTCCACGATCCCCATCGCCCCGGCCCCCTTCAGTCTGGGGATCAGCGTCCGTACCACCGACTCATCGAGGATCGTCGTCACGTCGACCCAGTCCGGATCGGAGAGCGACGAAACGGTCGGGTTCTGCAGCGAGGGAAGCACGTCGAGCACGCGCGGCAGGTCAGTCCGGCGGACGTTCATCAGCAGGCCGACCTTCCCCTCCGCCGCCAGGCACGACTGCAGCATCAGCGCGATGTTTTCCAGCTTCTGCCGCTTCCATTCGTCCTGCCAGGCGGCCTTGTTGGCGATCACGCGTGTCGTGCTCTGCAACACCTCGGCCACGATCCGCAGATTGTTGGCGCGCAGCGACGACCCGGTCTCGGTGACTTCGACGATGGCGTCCGCGAGCCGCGGCGGCTTGACTTCCGTCGCCCCCCAGGAGAACTCCACTTCCGCCGTCACGCCGTGCCGGGCGAGAAACGCTTTCGTCAGTCCGACCGCTTCCGTGGCGATCCGCTTCCCCTGCAGATCGCGCACCTCCTTCACCGGGGAGTCCTCCGGCACGCAGAGCACCCACCGCACGGGGCGACGGCTGACCTTTGAGAACATCAGTTCGCACACTTCGTGCACATCGGCCTGCGTCTCACAGACCCAGTCGTAGCCGGTGATTCCGGCGTCGAGGATCCCTTTCTCGACATAGCGGGCCATCTCCTGCGCCCGGATCAGCAGGCACTCGATCTCGTCGTCGTCGATCGTAGGGTAATACGAGCGGGACGCGAACGTAATGCGATAGCCGGCCTTCCTGAACAGTTCCGCCGTGGCCTCCTGCAGGCTGCCGGCGGGGATGCCGAGTTTCAACGTCTTGTCGGCCATTGCGTCTCAATCAGCTTTTCTTGTACACAACGGCCGGATCGAACAGCCGCTCGCCTTCCACCCGCGCCGCTCCCGTCGCCGGATCCACGCGCCGAAAGAAACAGCTCCTGTACCCCTCGTGACACGCCGCCCCGCCAATCTGGTTCACTTTCACGAGGATCGTATCGGCGTCGCAGTCGAAGTAGATCGCCCGCAACTCCTGGACGTTGCCGCTCTCTTCTCCTTTCCGCCATAACGTCTTGCGGCTGCGGGAGTAATAGCAGACGCGCCCCGTCCGGAGCGTCTCTTCGTACGCCTCGCGGTTCATCCACGCCATCATCAGCACGTCGCCCGATTCCGCATCCTGGGCGATGGCTGGGATCAGATCGAACTTCTCGAAATCAGGGCCGGTGGACACTGGTGCAGTGTGGTCTGAAGACTGGTTGGCCGGAACTTTCATCACTCGTAAGGTAGCAACTCGGGAATCTCCGCTCCACTCCCGAAAAACTCTTCCGCCAGGTGTCTCGTTCCTCTACCATCGCCACCAAACCATCAGACCACCAAACCACCAAACCACTTTCTGCACCATGACACAGCACAAGGCCGTCGACATCACCTGGCACGACCACAAGGTCGGCACCACCGAACGCAAGAAACTCAAGGGACACAAGGGGGCCGTCCTC
Source organism: uncultured Planctomycetaceae bacterium (assembly GCA_964633565.1). Classification (GTDB taxonomy): domain Bacteria; phylum Planctomycetota; class Planctomycetia; order Planctomycetales; family Planctomycetaceae; genus CAZWGW01. Next base: position 4,988 of record CAZWGW010000130.1, on the reverse strand, counting down.
TGGTTCACCGGCCTCTCCGCCTGCGGCAAGAGCACGATCGCCAACACGGTCGACCACATCCTGCACTCGATGGGCAAGCACACCTATCTGCTCGACGGCGACAACATCCGCTTCGGCCTCAACAAGGACCCGAAGTCGCTGAAGGAGAAGGTCGGCTACACTGACGCGGCCGCCGCCCGGTTCGGCGTCGGTTTCTCGGCCGAGGACCGGATGGAAAATATCCGCCGCATCGGCGAGGTCGCCAAGCTGTTTTCCGATGCCGGACTGATCACGCTGACTGCATTTATTTCGCCGTACCGCGTCGACCGCGACAACGTCCGAAAGATCCTGCAGCCCGGCGAATTCGTCGAGATCTACGTAAAGGCGTCGGTCGAGACCTGTGAGAAGCGCGACCCCAAGGGGCTGTACAAAAAGGCCCGCGCGGGCGAGATCAAGGGCTTCACCGGCATCGACGACCCCTACGAGGCCCCCGAGAAGCCGGAACTCGTGCTCGACTCCGACACCAAGGGGATCGACCAACTGGCCGACGAAGTGGTGGAGTTCCTGCAGGCGAAGGGCTACCTGTCGATGTAATGGTGGCCGAACGGGCGAGCGGCGGGCGTCAGCCCGCTGAAAGGACGTAGTGTGTGCTCGCCACGCTCATTTCCCCAGCGATTCCAGCGCCTCCTTCACCTCCGCATTATCCGGCGCGAGTTCGAGCGCGACCTCCAGTTCGCGCCGCGCCTTCTCCGGCTGCCCGGCCTTGACGTAGCTGTCCGCCAGCAACTTGTGGACTTCCACGTCCGTGACGTCGATGTACAGCGACTCGCGGCCCCAGCGAATCGCGTCCTCAAATTTCTCCTCCTGAAACGCCATCTGTGCCAGTTTCTTGCGGATTCCCGCGTTGTTGTATTCGCGCCCCACGAGGTACTCCAGCACGGGGCGCAGCCGTTCGTCATCCCCCTTGCGCCACAGCGCGATCCCCAGACCGCTCCAGAATCGGTCCTCGGCCGCGTAATGTTTCGTCCCCAGTTCGTAGAGCCGGATCGCTTCGTCAAAGTCGCCGGCGTCGAGACGGAGCCGGGCCAGCATTGACAGCGCCGCGGCATGCGGCCGCTGTTCGTCGATGACCTGCTCCAGGTATTCAATCGCCGTGTCGGGGTTCTCGGCGGCCAGCGCCAGCCGCGCGAGCACGTATGCCGCGTCGGCCTGCGCCGGGTTGCGCTCCAGCGCGCCCTGGGCGATGACTGCCGCCTCTTCGGAGGATTTCGAATCCAGGAGCGCCCGGGCGTAGGCGCCGGCCGCGTCGGGGTCCTCCTTGTTCTCTTCGTAGATGCCGCGGGCCTCTTTCAGCGTGGGGCGCGGCGGTGCGCGCTGCGAGTACAGGTCGCCGACGATCTTGTCGAGCAGTTTCAGATAGCCCGCCTCAAATTCGGCCACGCTCACGCCGAACACCTCCGGGATCGCCTCCGCCGTCGACTTGCCGCGCCGGTAGGCGTCGAGCAGCTTCTCCAGCGAGTCCGCGCCGTACTGCTCTTCCATGTGCTTCGCGTACAGCCGGCTCTGGCAGTACGCCATGTTCCAGTCGGTGGGCCCCTTTGGCCGCTGGAACCCCGAGTTCACCGTCTCCAGCGTGAAGATGTCCCGTTTCGGCACGCGGTCGAGCAGGATCTCCTGCCACTCGTCGGGCATGTCCAGCCCTTCTTCGCGCACGGCGAGCGCCTCGGTGTACCAGTGGGGAATATTGAACTGCGTGTCCTGCAGCGTGAGGATGTGCACGAACTCGTGCCGCAGCACGCGCGACCAGTTGAACGGCTCCGTCGCCGTGGGCGAGGCGAGCGCCACGATCATGCCCGTCGACGCTCCGATCGTCTGGATCCAGGGCAGCCCGACCATGCGGGCGCTGAACCACTCGTGCGCCCCCTGCCCCTTCGCGGCTGCGTAGATCTCGAATTGCGTCCGCACGGGAGGCTCATACCGGTAGCGTTCCGTCAGTTCCGCATAGATGCTCTCCAGGTACTCGGCCATATAGCCCGCCAGCAGCCGGTCCGATTTGTCGAAACGCAGCACAAAGTGGTCTGTCGCGACCGTGTCGAAGTCCAGCAACACTCCCAGCACCTTGCGACTGATGCGCACGCGGACCTGATACCGGTCGGACACGAAAGCTACTTCCAGGACGCGCTGCGCCTCGTCGACCTGGCCGGTCCGCATGTAGAGCATGCCGAGGTTGGTCTTCGGATCCGCCAGTTGCGGCATCACGTTGATCGCCTGCTGGTAGAACCGCTCGGCGGCCCCGAATTTGCGATGCGCATCGAGGAATTCGCCGACGATCGACAGGAACTTTCCGGGCCGCGGGTTGCGGCGCGCCACGTCGATCAACACCTGCGAGAACCGCGACGGCTGCGGCAGGTCAAGCTGGTCGATTGTGTCGAGATGAAAGAACACGGCCACGAGTTCCTCGTCCGCGGGGACGCCGTCTTCGAGGAGATAACTGACGGCCTTGCGGGCAAGGACCTGCTGGTCGACCGGGTTGATCGCCAGCGCCTGTTCGATCGACTGCAGCGCCGCTGGCGTATTGCCGTCGATGAGGCGGATGTCGGCCTTGAGCAGCAGCGCCTCCGGCAGCCGCGGGTTCACCTGCAGGGCGCGGTCGGCGTACTCCTCCGCCTTGCCAAAGTCCATGTCTTCCAGGGCGGATGCGCCCAGCGCTGCCAGCAGCGGCGCCGCCTGCGCATTGAGCGCCAGTCCCTCATTCAACTCCGGCACCGCCTGGGCCTGGTTGTACTTCTCCAGCAGCAGCGATCCCGAGAGCAGGTGCGCCTGCCAGCAGTGCTCGTCCGCCTTGAGCGCATCGGGACAGAGCGTGTTCACCACGAAATTGAAAATGGGATTGGAGTGTTTCCAGCGTGCGTATTCCAGCGACCCTTCCGCGACGGCGATCAGCGTCTCCGGGTCCGTCGGCTGCACGCGGTTGTAGTACCGCACGCACCACTGGTATTCCCTGAGCGCGTCGTCGAAGCGCCCCGTCTCTCGCGCCACGTGCCCCTGCACGAGGTGAGCCAGCGGCAGGTCGGCATTCAATTCCAGCGCTTTCGCCGCGCTGCGCGCGGCGTCTTCGTACCGGCCGCGCAACAACTCCAGTTCCGCCTGCCGGCCCCACAGCGGGGCCGACTGGTCAACATCCGGCAATGCCTCCCGGATCGCCTCCGCGGCAGTGTCCCATTCTCCCGTTTCCTGCAGAGCGCGGCTCTCGATCAGCGCCACCTGCCCTCGCTGCTCCGGCGTTAATGCTGCCTCGCCGGCAAGCGCCGCACAGGCCTCCAATGACTCGGCATAGCGCCCCGCCTGGCAATGGACCCTTGCCGCAGTAATGCGTGAGGCGGCATCCTCCACGGCAGGCGCCGGATCGGCTCCCAGCCCCACCCACAACACGATCGCCAGACCGCTCATTGATTGCTCCCCCCTCCGGAACTGCTGCGAGACGACCTCCGCCCATTGTTTCCGCCGCGGGGCTGAATGCCAAGGGCGGATCTGGCGCGTGACGGCGCGTCATGTTTGCAGGCGCCGGCGGCCCCGGCTATTCTCCACGCTGGCTGCTCCGATCCGCACTTTTCGGCGCTCACGCCATGTCGCGGAAACTTCGTCCCGCACACCGCTGTATCGGGTTTGGTTGACTGCGCCGTCTTCCGTGACGGCGTGCCCGCTCACCCCGCAACCTCTTCCGCTCCCGGGAGAACGCGCGGATCGCTTCTGCCTCGGCCCGCCGCGCGATTGCGTTCGATCGGACCCGGCGATTCTTCATCGCTGCGCCACGTCCGAGCGTCAGCCTTCCCGGCCACTCAAACGGAGTTCGCCATGCGGAACCGCGGATTTACCCTCATCGAATTGCTCGTCGTCATCGCCATCATTGCCATCCTCATGGCGCTGTTGCTCCCGGCCGTCCAGCAGGCGCGCGAAGCAGCCCGCCGGACGGAGTGCCGCAACAACCTGCACCAGCTCGGCCTTGCGCTGCACAACTATCACGACGCCTTCAAGCGACTGCCGCCGGGGACGATCAGCGAAGCCAACCCGTCGGGCGGGACGGCCTACGGCCGGCCCCCGCGCACCACGTACATCGTCCACCTGCTCCCGTACTTCGATCAGGCCCCGGCCTACAACACGATCGATTTCGTCAACAAGCCCGTCGCGCCCGGCCTGTGCTGGTTCGGCAACAATGCCACCGCCACCGGCACGATTATGCCCCTGCTCCTCTGCCCCAGCGACGGCACAGGGGGCGAACTCAAGACGTGCGGCCTCATCGGCGGCGACCCCAACCGCCCGGCCCCCCACTTCCTGAGCAACTACATGGCCTTCTTCTCAGGTCCCACGGTCGCCTTCATCGAAACCCGCGATCCGAGGTTCCTGTCCGCCTGGGGATTGAACCGCGGCGCGCAGTTCCGCGACTTCACCGACGGCCAGAGCAACTCCATGGTGATGGGCGAGTACCTCACCGGCACCCACGACGACTATCGCGGGTTTGTCTGGTCCGACAAGGCCGGCGGAAGCCAGCTCTGGACAGAACTTCCCCCCAACAGCCCGCTCCCCGACCGCCTTTCCCCCACGACGCCGCCCCCCCCGCTCGCGACCAAACCGTGGTGCAAAAACCATCCGGAGCTGAACCTGCCGTGCGTCAATGGCATCAGCGAAAGCTCCGGCCTGGCGAACCTGGATCACACCGCCGCCTCCCGCAGCCGGCACGTCGGCGGAGTCCACATCCTGCTGGGGGACGGCGCCGTGCGCTTTGTCGGCAACAGCATCGACCTTGCCACCTGGCGCGCCCTGGCAACGATCCAGGGGAATGAAGTCCTCGGCGAATTCTGACCGGGGAGCCGCCCATGTCGTCGAGATCATGCACTCGCGTCGCACTGCTGATGCTCGCCACCGCACTGGCCGGCTGCGGCGGCGAGGACGATCCGTGGACGCGCGCCGCGGTGAGCGGCCAGATCAAGCTGGACGGTCAGCCGCTCGCA